>JAZKSZ010000074.1:0-9855 GCA_036625795.1 Haloarculaceae archaeon | reverse complement strand
CCACTCGGCACCCAGTAGACGGTGTTATTTTGTTCCTCTGTAGACAACGCTCGGAAGGACTGGTCGGGGTCGCGGCTGACCTCAGTCGTGGTCCCAGCAGAGACGTCGGCACTGCCCAGCTCGAGCCGGGGTTCGGAAGGGGTAGTATCCACCTCTACCGTCCCGGTCGCCGGCGAGCCGGGTTGGAGGTCGTAGTAAACGGTTTTGTCGCTGCTGATGTCGAACGCACGGGCGCCGACCTCGGCGAGGTAGACGCTGTCGCCGTCGGCGAGGGTCAGCGTCCCGCTGCTGACGGTCAGCGTGCCGTTGTTGTAGCCCAGCCGGAGGCCCGCGAGGACGTAGTCGTCGCCGCGGTCCGGGATCGACGGGTGGGCGCGTCGCTTCGCTGCGGTGTTCGGGATCTCGGTGATGGTGTCGCTTGCCATGGGTGACTTACCTGTGTCCGTGCCGGCTCTGGGTCTCGGCGCCGGTGGGCGTCATCGGTCGGTTGGGTCAGGGCAACGTCTCGTAGCCGCGGAACACGACGTCGACGTCGTACCGGTAGTAGTCCTTGTGCTCGGCCGCGAGGTTCTGCTGACCCTCGAGCAGGACGGTGTGGTAGTCCACGCCGTTGACCGTCGGGTACGACGTCCGCTCGGCGAGGATCGTCCGCTTGGCCTCGTCGACGATGGCCTGGAAGGCCGCCGAGTCGCTGACGCCGGCGCTGATACTGTCGCCGGGGAAGTCCGCGGCATCCTCGTGGGCCGCCTCGATGCGGACGCTGACCGCGTCCTCGACGCGGTGGTCGTACTCGGTGCCGATGGCCTCCGTCTGGCGCTCGGGCGTCGAGGCGACCGACAGGACGTTGTCCTCGGTCAGATCCCACGACACCCGGCGGCCGGCGAAGGATGTACTCTCGGCGTCGTCGCGGTCGATGAGGACCGGCTGTGGGGCGTTAGTCTCGTCCCAGTTGCCGAGCCAGTTCAGCACCGTCTCGACGAGCGAGTGGTCGGCCATTAGTTGCGTAGCACCTTCCGGAACGCTCGCAGCGCGTCACGGATGGCCCGCGACTCGGGGATGCCGGGGTGCTCGACCGATGGGAGAAACACTCGCCACCCACTGCGGAACTGTCCGCCACCCGCCCGCGCTTGGTCGAACTCGTCACGGACCCACTGCGGCGGGTCCTCCCAGACGAAGGAGAGGACGGGGTCTCCATCGATAGTGTGTGGGCTGACGCCGAACTCCCACCGCATCATTTGCTCGGACTCCCAGCCGATGGTGATAGTGAGTTTGTCCCCCGTCCGGGTCACCTCGGGCGTGCCGAGGCTGTCTATCGTCGACTCAACATCGTAGCCGTTGCGCTTGGCATAAGCTCGGAGTCGGGTGTGGACCAGTTCGACGAGCTCGAAGATGAGGTTGGCCTGTTCACCGACGAGGCGAGCCTCGGCCGAGTCGAGCACCGCCTCGCGGAGGTCGGTCTCGAAACTGCTGTCCAGTGTGGTCATGGTACTGAAAAAGTGCGGTGCTCAGAGGTACGGCTCGAGGTACCGCTCGCCGCGGTCGGCCAACTGCTGGGCCTGGGTGTCCACGCCGATGAGCTGGCCGTTGTCGGGGATGGCCGCGAGGACGTCGTCGTCGACGACCACTTGCGCGGCCGTCAGCAGCGCCACGCCGCGCTGCACGTCGTCCCAGGGCTCGGACTGGTAGTCCAGCCCGTAGGTGTAGTCGGCGGTCACGAGGCCGCTGTAGTCCCGGCGTGCGCCGATGCTCGCCGCGCGGAGGTACAGGTACGACCGGCCGTGGCCCTCGCGGTCCTCCTCTTGGACGTAGTAGTCCTCGCCGCGGCCCTCTTGGTAGTCACTGCTGGCGACCCAGTGGGCGACGTCACCGCTGCGGTCCCGCACCTCGAGGGCGTCGATGCTCTCGACGTAGCCGTGGGGCAGCGACAGCCGGGCGTAGGGCCCGTCCGTGGTGACCGGGTAGCGGACGCCGCGGTCGTAGCGGTGGATCTGGTCGCGCTGGGCGTGGGGGCTGCTGGGGACGTCCAGCCGGACCGTCCCGGCCGTCTCGGCGTCGGTCGAGACGAGGTCGCTGGTGCTGCCACCGGAGTCGTACCAGTGGCGCCCGGACTGTTTGCGGAGCCAGTTGGACACGCCGACAATCTCGTCGGTGACGATGCTCTCGTTGGTGGGCCCCGAGAGACTGGTCTCTTGGAGTGCCGTCCGGACATCCGCGGGCTCGCAGTAGCCATCCATCGGTTAGTCCTCGCTGTGATACCGGCAGGGAAGTTCCCGCCCGCACACCTCGCCGTCGCTTTTGACGACCTCGCAGGTGTCGCCTGCGTCGTCGCCATGCTCGAGCAGGCCGTCGGGCGGGACGTCGTACTGGGCGGCCCACGCATCCGCCAGGGCGGCCGCGACATCCTCGGGCGCGTCGACGTAGCCCTCGCTGTCCGGGGTGCGCGTCTCGCCGTCGGGGCAGGTGACCGCTGCCGGCAGCGGGCAGTCCCGGTCAGCCTGGGGATGCTGGACTCGCATGGGTCAGCTTACTGCGGGTACGCCTTCAGGAACTTGAGGTGGCTCCCGTGGCTCTTGTCGATGTTCGCGCTGTAGGCGAACATCGCGGCCTCGTCGGCCAGGCCACGCCGGCCCAGCGGGACGGTACTGAGCGGGGCGAGCTGGCGGTGCCGGAACGTCGACTCGTCGTAGACGATAACGTCGCCGGTGCTGATGTCGAAGTTGCCGGCGGGGGTGTCGCCCGTCTGGTTGTAGACGAATCCGCCATGTTCGGTCCGGCCGACGGCCCGCACTTCGGTTAGCGGGACGCCCTTGACGTTGATTTGGCGGCCGCCGAAGTTGATGTCGTCGTCGTAGCCCGACAGGCGGGTGACGACGTTGGCCTCGTTCTCGAAGGTGTCGAAGGACTCGGGGCCGGTGATGGCCCGCAGGTCGTCGTAGGACGCGCCGGTGTTGGTGACGAGCTTGGTCAGCTCGTTCTTGAGGTCGTCCAGCCGCGGGGTGTCCCCCGAGGTGGAGATGCCGCTCTTGCCGACCTCGTGGCTGACGCCGTCGCTCAGGTTGGCGTCGGCCTTCTGGGCGAGGCGGGCCATCCCGAAGGTGGCGTTGGAGTCTTGGATCGACCCGTCGCTCTTGCCGACGTCGGGGTCGCCGTAGACGAGTTCGCCCGCGGTGTAGCGACCGTAGACGGCCGTCCGCTGGCCGAGGGTCGTCTCCTCGACGTCCATGTAGCCGAGGCTGTCCTCGGCGCGCTGGGTGAAGTCCGAGAGGGTGACGCGGTCCACGTAGATGGACATGTCACGGCTCTTGGTGTCCAGCGTGAAGTCGCCGTCCGAGTTGCTGGTGAGGTCGATGGCGTCGGACTCGTCGGTCCGGCCGACCGGCTGGTTGCGGTCGCTGATGATGTTGTACTGCGCGGTAAAGCCGGGCTGGGCCTCCATCGTGACGAGGTCCAGCAGCGGGGCCGCGTCGTCGAGGATGGAGACGATCTCCGGGTCGACCTCGATGGGCGTGGCCGCCTGGACGACGCTGGCGTCGATGGCCGCCCGTTCGGCGTCGGGCTGGGCCGCCCGCTCGAGCATCTGGTCGACGGCCTGGTCCTGGCCGCGCTCGTAGCTCTCGCCGGCGACGGCCGCCGCGAGGAACGGTCGCTCGTGGCCGAACCGCTGCTCGAAGTCGTCGCCGTCCCAGCGGCGGGCCATCTCGCGGGCCGCCGACAGGTCGGCGACCATGCCGTCCTTGGTCTGCTTTTCGGGGAACTCCCACGCCCGGACGAGCGTGTCGTACAGCTCGCGGGCGGCGTCGTTGCTCTTGGTCGATGCGCCGGTCAGAACGTTGTGTGCCGTGCTCATGGTAGTCACTCCTCCGCGGCGGCGAAGCCGAAGCCGCCGGTCTGGTCGCTGGTGTCGCTGCGCTCGCTCTCCTCGTCGTCCTCGTCGGCCTCCGCGAAGTCCCGCGTCTCGGGCTCGGCGGGCTCGGCCTCGTCGGCCTGTTCGCGAAGGGCGGCGAGTGCTTCATCGACGGGCCGCTCCTCACCGTCAAGCGTGACAGTTCGCTCCGCGTTGTCGGCGTCGGCGCTTTCCTCGTCCATGTCGTCCTCCTCCTCGTCGTCCATCTCGCCGTCACCGGCGTTCTCGTCGCCGCCCATCATCTCCTCGAGCATCCGGATCTGCTCCTCCTGCATCTCGACCATCTCGGCCATCATCTCCTCCATGCTCGCGCGCTGTGCGTCCGTCGTGGCCTCCGACTGCTCATCAGAGGCGTCAGTCTCGTCGGTCATGCTGTTCTCGTCGCCCTCGAAGTTCTCCGCCGTCGCCGGGGGCAGGTCCCGCTGGCTCGCATTGAGCGAGGACTGCGGCTTGGCGACGTTCGGATCTGAGGGACTGTTCTGAAACCGGGGCGGTGAAAGCGAGTCATCCCACTCGTAAATCGAGTAGACAGCTTCGCCCTCGTCGCCGGTGATCGTGACATCTTCGTTCGGGCTAAACTGCTCGTGGACGCCCGCAATACGCCCATGAACGGGTGTGTCCTGCGACGACCACACAACAGCGTCGCCCTCGCTAAACTCCGGATCGTCAAGATTGCGTGTCATGTCTCTGTTCGGATAGGGGAGATCCTCGCCCTGGGCCTCGGCGACGGCGTTGGCCGTCTCCTGTGCCCACGCCAGGCCGGTGCCAGTGCCGGTGCCACCCCACTTCGCGTACTGGAGGTTGCCACAGTCCGACCACTCCTCGTCGGACCAGTCCGACGGCGGCCCGTCGGCGCTGACGTCCTCCTCGTGACTCGTCAGGTAGGCGGCGATGTCGTCGATGCGCTCGGCCGTGACATCGTCGCCGGCGATCTGCCGGGCGCTCGTGCGGCCGGCACCCGTCCCGCAGTCGGGCTCGAGGTCGTCGTCTTTCGCTAGGGCGACCGTCGCCGCGTTCTGGACGGCGTCGGGGGGCGTCAGGTCGACCTCCTCGCCGCCCACCTCGACGACGTTCCGCTCGCCGGCGGTGAGTTCGCGGACGAACGTGGCGACGTCGAAGTCCGTGCTGGCCGCGGAGACGGCACGGGCCAGGGCGGGCTCGCCGGCGTCGGCGGTCGTCGTTCGGGGGTCAGACGGGATGCCAACGATGGAGATCTCCAGCAGGTCCGCGCCGCCGGGGACGTCGCGGTCGCCGGTACTCTCGGACCAGCCGACACTTGAGGCCAGGGGCACGCCCAACTCGGCCTGGGCCTTCAGCGTCGCCAGGGCCTCGCGAAGGTCGCCGACGTCGGCGTCCAACTCCGCAGGGTCCATCAGGACCGCGTCGGCGACCAGGTCGGCGCCGGCGTCGCGGTCGGTCACCTCGGGCTCGGCCCAGTACCCGACCTTTGAGAGGGCCGAGTAGCGGCTGTCGCCGGGGCCGGAGCGGCCGTGGTCGAGGAACACGCCGACATCGCCGTCGGCGATCTGGTCGGCGAAGCCACGGAGCCGGTCGCGGCCGAACGCCTCGCCGTCGCGGGCCTCTGCCGTACTGGAGACGGGCATTCGGATGCGGAACCGGCCGTCGCCGTCGCCCTCACCCTCGGGCTGGCGTACCTCGATGGCGTCGCCGCTAGCCTGAAACTGGCTGCGGTGCTGTACGTCGTCGTGGTCTGTCATCGTACCATCTCGTGAAAGGGGTCCGACCGGCTCTGGGCCTCGGCGCCGGTGGGCGTCATCGGTCGGTCAGTTACTCGGCCTCTGGTCGCGCCTCACCCGGCGGGTCGTCGTTCCGCGCGTCGATGAGGAGTGCCTCCACCACCGGGCGCGGGTGCTCGCCGTAGTCGATGGTGGTCCCGTTGATGGAGACCGTCGTGTCGTCGTCGGGCTCACCCTCGCCGATCTCGTTGCGGACCTCGCGGTAGGTTGCCAGCCCGTCCGACCAGCGGTCACGGACGAACTCCTCGTGGGCGCGTTCCTGCCGCGGGTCGGAGAACTGAAGCGAGACGCCGAAGGGCTGGTCCAGTTGCGTGTAGAGGTCGAACTGCGGGAGGAGTTGCCGGGCAAGGGCCTGCCCGACCGTCTCCGCCAGAGGTTTGGTCACGCGCTTGTGGACCAGCGAGAGTTGGTTATCGCCCTCCGCGCGGTTGACGTCCTCCACCATCCCGAGTTCGGTCTGCGGGATGCCGAAGGCGGCGGCGCACAGCCGCATGAACCACTTTTGCTCCTCGATGACGTTCAGGTCAACCGCCGACCCACCGACCTCGACCCAGCGGGCGTCCGTCCCGACGACCGGCGCGGCGCGGGGGTCGCCCTTCGCCGCCTCGAGTTCGTCTTTGATGCTGTCGAGGTCTTGCTGGGTGGCCTCGCGGGCGGTCAACAGCCCCGGCGGGAGTTCGTTGTCCTTGTAGAACCGACTGTGGTGGGTCGTACTATCGGCGATGACCTCCAGCCACTCCTTGACCTGCATCGCCGGGCTGAGTGGATAGATGCGGTCCGACCGATACGAGCCGGGGTAGGCCATGACGACCAGGTCCTCCTGCTGGAGTGGCGTCGGGTCGGCGTTGCCGGCGGCGACCACACTGCCGGTGAGGGTCTGAAACGGTGCCTGAAAGTAGGGCGGGTCTTGAGGCGTGCGCGTTTCGTCGACGTTGTGCCGGACCGTCAGCGGGTCGACCGGCTTCAGGGCCGCCACGGGCAGGTCGCCACTGTCGGGCGCGAGGACCTCCAAGTAAGCGTTGCCCGGCCCGACCATGTCCGCGACGGCCGCGGCGACGAGGTCGTCGAAGTCCGCGCCGTCGAGGTGTGGGCCCCGCAGGATGTCATCCACGAGCGCCTGGAGGTCGGCCTCGGCCTGGTCGACGTCCTCGTCGTCGCTGGGGTAAGCCAACTCGCCGCCGGTGAGCTGGTCGACGATGGCGTTCAAGATCACCTGCATCGGCTGGGTGCGGGCGATCTGCCGGGCCTCGTAAGCTTCGCGCCCACGGGGGACGCCTTTGAGGTTTGCGCCACCGGTCAGATATGAGTCCGAGAGCGACTGGCCGGTGTTCGAGTCGGAGATGGTGACGGTCTCGCCGCCGATGGTGGTCGTTGCCTCGCGCTCGCCGGCCTCGCGACGGCGCTGCTGCTGTACCTCGTACTCGGCGCGGAGTTGCTGGAGTAGTGACATGATTAGGTGAGGAACCGCCGGACATCCGGGTGGAGGCGGGCGCGGTCGGCGTCCCGATACGCCCGCGTCGTCAGGCGTTCGTGGGGCCAGCCCTCGTCTCGCGGGTTGTCCCAGATCCACGCGCCCTTACTCATCGCCGTCCGGAAGTCGTCCCACTCCGACGGGTCACGGTCCGGATAGACGTAGATGGCGTCGGGGCCGCTGCGGAGAAACCGGACGTAGAAGTCCCCGCCCTCGGACTCGTTGAACAGGGCGCTGTGGACGTCCGACGACGAGACGGTCTGCCACTGGACGTCGCGGGCGTTGACGAGGTCGCGGGGCCGGACGGGCATCAACGACCACCGCCGAGTTGGTCCGCCGAGGGCAGGATGTCGCCGACGGTCGTCCCCTCGCTGGCGGTCGGGGCATCGTCGGTTGTGTCGTCGCCGAAGGTGGCCCGCGCCGTGGCGACCCCACCACCGCCAGCGGGCAGGTCATACGCCATCGCCAGCGCGTCAACGGTGTCGTCGTGATGGCCTTCCGGCGCCCCGTAGCGGACGTTGCCGGCGCGGGTGGTTTCGTACTCAAAAACTGCGAGTTCCGTCTCGAGGATGGTGTCCGCGGGGATGGTGACCTCGTCGGCCTCGATGCCCGCCGCCAGGTTTTCGACGAGCGCCTGCTTACGTTGGGCGCTGAACGTGACCGGGCGGATGTCCACGCCCGCGGCCTCGAGGTCGGCGACCACCTTATTGTCCCGCGTGGCGTCGATGGCGACCGGACATTCGTACTGGGCGGCGATGCGCTCCACGCGGGACTGGATTTGCGGCCACGAGAGGTCCCGCTCGCGGGTGAGGTGGGCAACGTGGCCGTCCGCCCCGAGGACGACGATGGCGAGGTAGTCCTCGCTGCGGGCCAGGTCCACACCGGCGCGGTACGGCCCCTCGACGGCGTCGGGCTGGTAGTCCGCGGCAGCGAGGTCGGCGTCGAACACGCCGCCGGTGTCGTCGCGAAACTCCGCGAGATACTCCTGGGCGAAGATGCGCTCGGGCAGCTCCTCGCGAGCCGCGTCCACCTCGCTGTCGGGGATGTGCCCCGCGTCGTAGGTGGTCCACCGGAAGGAGGCGACGTCGCCGTGGTCGGGCGACTGGCCCCGTTGCCACCAGTCATAAAACCACCCTTGGCCGTCCGGCGTGCTGATGAACATGGCCTCGCCGCCGCGGTTCGACAGCGTCGGGCGGAGTTCTTGGGTCCACGCCCGCTCGGGGACGCCCTTCGCGGCCTCGTCGATAACGACCCAGTCGTAGCCCTCGGAGACGTTGGGCGTGCCGCCGGTGGTGAGGTAGTCCAAGCGCCCGCCACGGCGGAACTCGTGGCGGTACGGCGGGGACTGCTTCCGGTCGGCGATCCACTCGTCGGCGACGGCGTCGTCGATCTTGTTAAAGCCCGTCTCCGTGATGGAGTGGCCGGGTGTCACCCATGCGCCCTGCCAGGCCGTGTCGCTGAAGGCTCGCATGACCGTCTCGACGGCCGCCAGCGTCGTCTTGCCCGACCGCCGGCCGGCGGCGATGGTGCGAAAGCGGGCATCTGACTCGTGGGCACGGCGTTGGTGGGGGTGTGGGTCCCACGCGATAGGGGCGTCCGTCATGAGTCGTTTCTGAAGTCCGCGAGGAGGCCATCGAGTTCGACATGGTCCGTGTTTTCGATGACGTTGAACTCCGCAAGCGTCCGCCGGCACTCTGCGGCGTGTCGCGGGTCGCCCGACCGCAGGTAGCGGATGAACGACGTGCTCGCCATCTCCGCGGCCAGTCGGTCGCTGTCGGTGTCTGCGACAGCCTCGACGAACTGGTCGGCCGCCCGCTGCTCGCCCTCGGTGTAGTCCTCGCGGATGAGTTCCGACCACGCCAGAGTGTCGGCGTTGCCGTTGGCGCGGCCCTTGGGCGCACCGGACCCCTCGGCGCCGCCGTGTTGCTTACAGCGGCCCTCGCCGACGTGGTCGGTGCCCCAACCGGCCGGTCGCTTGCACGGGTCGCCGTCCCGAGTGGTGGCGCCGCAGATGGTGTCGTCCATGGGGTTGTTCGTTCGAGTTAGGTGTATTGAAAGGGGCGGGGTGGGTGGGGGTGGAGCGCGGACCGCGTCACCGTCGCCGGCCGAGAAGCCCCGTGGAAAACCGACCGGCTCAAGTGGCTATCGGCACCGCAGGGGGCTGTTGGCGGCACCGAACGGCCCGTATCGAAAACCGTCATGCGAGGACCGCCACGAGGGCGGCCAGGAGCCACAGGTCGACCGCCGTCACGACCAACAGGGCGACCATACGCAGCGCCGGCCAGAATGGCGGGAGGACCTGCCAGCCCTCTTGCCAGTGGGCGTCAAGCCAGAGGAGGTTCCGACCGGCCGCCCACCACGTCGCGACCAGGGCGGCCACGAGGATGCAGGCCCACCCGAGGTCCGCCAGCGTCGCCGCGGGCGCCTCGACCAGTCGCAGGACGGGGTTGACGCTCACGTCTCGGCCTCCGCGTGCTTGAGGTCGAGATGCGTTGCCATCCCCTCGCGAGTGCCCCGGACGGCGTCACAGTGGGCACAGGCGTAGAACTTCCGCGGGGCGTCCTCGTCGGCCTCCGCGTCCCGCACCTCGCCGTTCTCGATGGTGAGTTCCTTGGGCATTACAGTTCACCCGTGGCGACGCGGACGAGGGCGCCGACCGCTGCGCCGAGGATCAGTCCGGCGAGGGCGTAGTGGGGTTCTTGACGGACGTCGGCGATGATCTT
>JAZKSZ010000073.1:0-9871 GCA_036625795.1 Haloarculaceae archaeon | reverse complement strand
CCCGACGAACGCTACACCCTGCCGTTCTGGGAGGCGCTCGCCGACGGCCGCCTCCTCGTCCACCGGTGCGACTCGGGGTGCGGGCGAGCCTTCTTTCCGCCGGGCCCAGTCTGCCCGCACTGCGGCGGTCGGGACGTGGCATGGACCGAGGTCGACCCGCGCGGGGAACTGTACTCCTACACCCGCCAGCACGTCACGCCGCCGGGATTCGACGCGCCGCTCGTGGTTGGGCTGACCGAACTCGCGGCCGGCCCGCGGCTGCTGACGCCGGTCGAGGCCACCTACGAAGACCTGTCGGTCGGGACATCCGTTGAGGTCGTGCCCGCGGAGCCACCTGGTGAGCTCGACCGCGGCGAACTCGCCGAATACCCGTATCTCGAGGCGGTGCCCGTCGCTGATGCTGTGGACAACGGGGAGTGAGCGCGGGCCGGACCCAACCGGCTACCCGGCTTCGGGCGGTCACTCCGGTCGGATGTAGAACGCGTCCGGGCCGTGATCGTCCTGCCAGGCGAAGGCGAACAGCCGGCGGGTCGGCAGGCGGCGGAGCCGTCGGCCGTCCGCCGACTCCCCGGTCGCCGGGTCCCAGGTCGTCCCGTCGGCGACGAGTCCGCCGTCGTTCAGGTCGAACCCGTACCCGGGGTCGGCGTAGCCGTGGACCCCCGCCCGCTCGGTGGCAACCACCACGACGTCGCGGCCGCCGACGGTCGTCTGCACCACCCCGCCGGCCGCGCGGACGCGAGGCAGCGGGAAGCCGACGGCCTCGCCACCGCACTCCACGCCCAGCACGACAGCCTTCGGGTCCAGGTCCTCGCGACCCCACTCCCGGGAGCCCGCTCCCCGGTGGGCAACCAGCCCGAACCCCTCGCCCGCGAGGTAGTCGGCGTACGGCTCGTCGTCGTAGTCGATCGGCTCGGGAGCGTTGCCCTCGCCGGCGGCCTCGCTGGTGCCGCCGGGCGGGTGGAGGACGACGCCTTCGGGGTGGGCGTCGCGGAACCGCTCCCAGGGGAGCACCGTCGATGGCTGGACCGACAGCGACGACCCCTCCAGCGGCCCGGCGATGGCTGCGCCGCTGGACTGCTTCCACTCGCTCTCCGTTTGCCGGTCGTACAGGACGAGGTCGTCGTCGGCGAGTTTCCCCGAGACACCGAACTCGAGCACTCGGCCCTCGACAGTCCGGTCGTAGACGACCGCGCTCCCACAGAGTGGACACCACGTCACCGCGACCGGGTCGGTGGCGTCCCCGGCACTCGCTCCGTCGGCTGGCCGCGGGACCGTGCTCAGGTCGTCGTTGACGACCTCGTGGTAGTCGAGATAGCGGACGGGGTACGCCCGCGGCGGGTCGGCGTCGATGACGACCATCCGGTCCCCGGGGTCACCGTCGTACCGGTCGCCGAAGACCGGGTCGTCGACGCTCGGGATCGCGTCCCGCGGGATGACCTGGCGGACGTGCACGCCGCCGCGTAGCCCGGCCGGACACAAAAAGCGCTCGCGGCCGGCGAGAGGGCAGCGGTCGACCGCCCCGGCCTCACCCGAGCAGGTCCCGCGCCGTCCGCTTCAGGACGCCGAGCGCGGTCGCCGCCTGGTCGAGGTCGGTGTGCTCGTCGAAGGTGTGAGCCTGGTCGAGCGGACCGGGACCCCAGGTAACCGCCTCGATGCCGAAGTCGTTGACGAAGTTGCGGACGTCCGTCGACGCCGTCACGCCCCACGGCTCGTCCGGGACACCCGCTGCTTCGTGGCTGTGGGCCCGCAGCGTCTCCGCGAGGTGGCTGTCGGCGGGGATCTCCGCGGACTCGTAGGTCCGTGTGCGCTCCCAGTCGGTCGTGACCCCGTGCTCGGCCTCCACCTCGGCGAGCAGTTCGGCGACCTCGTCGTCGATCTCCTCGGCGGATTCCTCCGGGAGGAACCGCCGGTCGACCGTCAGCGTCGCCCGCTCGGGGACGACGTTCTCCTTGGTGCCGGCCTCGAAGCCCGTCACCGTCGCGTAGGCCTGCCCGAGCAACTCGTGAGTGCGCTCGCGGACGCGGGCGTCGTACTCTTTGAGCGCCGCCAGCACCGGCTCGGCGTTCAGGATGGCGTTCGACCCCTGGTCGGGCCGGCTGGCGTGGGAGGGGTCGCCCTCGACGGTTATCTCGTACCAGGCGAGCCCCTTCTCGCTGGTTGCGGTTCGCATCTCGGTGGGCTCGAGGACGACCCCGTAGTCGCCGTCGTAGCCCTGCTCCAGCAGCGTCTTGGTGCCGGGCTCGGCGGTCTCCTCGCCCATCACGGCCTGGACCACGAGCGACCCCTCGAGGTCGCCGGACTCGAGTTCCTCGGCCAGGTCGGCGGCGGTCAGCATCGCGACCGCGACCCCGGTCTTCATGTCGGAACTCCCGCGGCCGTAGAGCGTGCTCCCCTCGACCTCGCCGCCGTAGGGGTCGCGGCTCCAGCCCTCGCGGTCGCCGGCCGGCACCACGTCGATGTGCCCGTTGAGGACGAGCGTGGGGTCGCCCTCGCCGACGGTGGCGGCGACCTGCGGGCGGTCCTCGTATGGCTCGCGGACCAGGTCGGCCTCGATGTTTCGCTCGGTGAACCACTCGTGGATGTACTCCGCGCAGGGGCGCTCGTTGCCCGGCGGGTTCTCGGTCTCGATACTGACGAGGTCGGCTGTCAACTCGTCGAGTTCGGCTGGTCGGTCTCCCATCGTACGTCACACATCACCACGGTGGTACAGAAAGGTTGGCACCGCGCCACGCCCGCGACGGCCGCGCGAGGGCCGTCGCGCCGGGCGACCAGGGCCAGGCGACGCCGGGCTCGCCGCATCACTTATGCCCGCAGCCGTCGAATCCAGCGTAGCGCTGTCCACGAGAAACGGGCGACACCCGAGGCACGACACGACACCACACCATGTCCGAGTACGACGACGGCAGGAGTTTCTTTCAGTCCCGGCGGGTGCGCGGCTTCCTCGTGATCGCGGCCGTCATCTTCGGCTCGGTCGGCGCGGTCAGCTTCGCGACGACGCCCGGCCAGCCGGTGGCGGTCCTGCGGACGACGGTCGTCGTCGGCGGCCCCTTCGTGAGCATGATCGGTATCGGGATGATCTTCGCCTACCTCGCGACCCACGCGGCGCGACTGGAGTAACCGACCATGCAGCCCCGCGGGATGGTTGACCGCGCTCCGCTGTTCGCTACGCGGGGTCGACCGGGTAGGCGTCGTCCCACGGTGCGAGCCGCTCGCAGGCGGCGCTGGCGGCGAGGACGGTGTCGTCGGCGCCGCGCCGACCGGTGACCTGCAGGCCGACCGGCAGGCCGTCGACGGTCCCCGCAGGCACCGACGCTGTCGGGTTCCCCGTCAGGTTGAACGGCCACGTGAGCGTGAAGCCGTGGATCGGGTGGACCGATTCGCCGTCGATCTCGGTCGGTGGCGAGTCGACGTCGAAGGCTGGAATCGAGAGGGTCGACGAGAGGAGCAGGTCGTAGTCGGCGAGCAGGTCCTGGACCGCGTCGTAGACCACTGTCCGGCGGCGCTCGGCCCGCCGAACGTCGCCCGCGGACAGCTCCAGCGACTTCTCGATCCGGCTGACGACCTCGTCGGTGACCTCCTCGCTGCGGTCGAGGATGTCGATCCCCTCCTCCTTCATCGAGTCGTAGAGTCCCCGATAGCGGGCCTGCAGCAGCGTCGCCAGGGGTTCGTGGGCGACCTCCCAGTCGGGGAGGTCGGGGTCGACGCGGTCGACGGTCGCGACCGCTCCCCGCAGGTCGTCGACCAGCCCGTCGACGGCCTCGCGGACGTCGTCGACAAGCGGGCAGATCCCCAGGTCGGGGCTGTACGCGACCCGCAGGTCCGCGACGGGGTCGCGGACTGCCCGGCGGTAGCTCTCCGCGCGGGTCGGGCGGGTGAAGGGGTCCCGGTCGTCGGGCCCGGCCATCACGTCCAGCATGAGCGCGGCGTCCTCGACGGACCTGGTTATCGGCCCGAGGAAAGTGAAGGGGTGGGTGTTGACGAAGGCGTCCGGACGGTCGTTGCCGTGGGGAACCCGCCCGAAGTCCGGCATGAGCCCGAAGGTGCCACAGGCTGCGGAGGGGATACGGATCGAGCCGGCGGCGTCCGACCCCTGGGCGAGCGGCACCATCCCCGCGGCGACGGCGGCGGCCGACCCGCCCGACGAGCCGCCGGTCGTCTTCGCGGTGTCCCAGGGGTTGCGCGCCGTCTCGAACAGTTCGTTGCGTGTCACCGTCGAGAGCCGGCCGAACTCCGGGGTGTTGGTCTTCCCGACGACGATGGCGCCGGCCTCCTTCAGCCGCCGGACCACGATGTCGTCCTCTTCGGGAACGTTCTCCGCGAGGAGTTTCGAGCCCATCGTCGTCCGGAGGCCGGCGGTGTTCGAGAGGTCCTTGACCGCGACGGGAACGCCGTGGAGCGGTCCCAGTGGCTTGCCGGCGTCCAGCGCTTCGGTAGCCTCCCGTGCCTGTGTACGGGCCTCGTCGTTGAGCGTGACGAAGGCGTTGATCCGGTCGTCGACGGCGTCGATCCGGTCGAGGTGGGCGTCGACGACCTCGGTGGGGGCCAGTTTGCCGCGGCGGATGTCACGGGCGAGCGCCGTCGCCGACCTGCCGATGATCTCGGGCATGGCCGGTGGGTCGGCCGGACAGCGCATATAGCTACGGGCAGGAGGAGCGGGGCTGGCGTGTGGGCCCACGACCCCTGAGCGCGCCCGTGCTCCCGGCTCACCGGGCGTGTATTTATGAGGGACCAATCCAAACGGGGGGATGTGCCGACCCTCGAACTCTCACTCCGGGACGACCTCGACACGGAGATCACCCAGCTGGTCCAGCGCGGCGAGTTTCTCAACCGCGAACAGGCGATCGAAGACCTCCTGCAGCGCGGGATCGCCGCCTACGACACGGGCGAGAGCGAGGAGCTCGACCCCTTCGAGGAGGGCGGTGCCGCGGGCGACTACAGCTCCCAGCCCGACGACCCGATCTAGCCGTCGGGCGGGGCGGTGCTCCATTCTTCGACGGTCCTGACCTGCGGCGTCCGGTCCCCGACCAGCGACGCTTCGACGGTCCGCTGGACAGTACTGCGGTCGGTCTCCCCGCCAGCCCGGGCCAGGCTCCCGACCGAGTCGGGGTCGAAGGGGACGCCGAGCGCGTCGTAGACCGGGTCGAGCACCGCCGCGATGGCGCCGTGGTCGCGGACAGTGAGGACGCCAGCGACCAGCGCGACGTCCTGCCGGACCCGCTGTGCCAGCCCGACCAGTTTGCCCGTCGCCTGCAGGGAGTGGGTGCCCGGACAGAACGAGTCCGGCGGTTCGCCACGGCTGGCGTCGACGCCGAGTTCCGACAGCGCGGTCTGGAGGCTCCCGAGCGTCCGCTCGTAGCGGTCGTCGAGGCCACCTCGCGGGTCCGCGACCGGCTCCGCGCGGGCGAACAGTAGCGTCCCGCGGGTGTAGGCGGTCGCGCGGCCGCCGACCGCCCGCTCGACCGGCTCGAACCCCTGCCGTTCGGCGCGGCGGCGGGCCGCCTCGTAGCCCTCGCTGCGGGCGTCGCGGCGGCCGAAGGCGACCTGCCGGTGGGGGTACCAGACCCGCAGCGCTCCCACGCCGGCCTCGGCGCTGTGTTCGACCAGCCGGCGGGTGGTCTCGCGGTCCGCCTCGACGGTTGTCGCCCGTCCGCGGAGGACCAGCATTGACGGACCTGAGCGCCGCCAGTACAAAAACCCCGGACGTGCGCCAGTCCGCAGCGGGGGTCCGAAGGGACCGGCGTGTGACACTATCCCAAAACTACTTTCGCGTCGCGGTGGAGGAGTCTGTCATGTCGCAGTGGCAAGAACAGCGACCGTCGGAGGAGTTCTATCGGGTACTGGACCCGGACGGCAACGTCGTCGGCGAGGTGCCCGACGTCGACGCTGAGACGCTGACACGGATGTACCGCACGATGGTCACCTCGCGGGAGTTCGACGAGAAGACCATGCGGATGCAACGACGGGGGGAGGTGTCGATCGTCGCCCGCGCGACCGGCGAGGAGGCGGTCTCCTGTGGCTCGGCGGCCGCCCTGGAGGAGGGCGACTGGTGTTTCCCCTCCTACCGGCAGACGCCGGCCGCGCTCTACTGGGGGGCCGACATGGCCCGGGCCATCGCGGGGCTGATGGGTGCCGAACCGGAGACCATCGACGAGCACCTCCCCGTCGAGGAGGAGCCGCCGGTGTCGTTCACGCCGGTGTACGTCCCGCTCGCCGTGAACGTCACCAACGCCGTCGGGTCGGCGATGGTCGACCGGTTCCGGGGCAACGACGCAGTGACGCTGTCGTACATCGGCGACGGCTCGACCAGCCAGGGTGACTTCCACGAGGCACTCAACTTCGCGGGCGTCTTCGACGCGCCGGCGGTCACCGTCTGCCAGAACAACCAGTGGGCCATCTCCGTCCCGGCACACCGCCAGACGGCCGCCGAGACCTTCGCCCAGAAGGCCGTCGCTCACGGCATCCCCCACGACCGCGTCGACGGCAACGACGTGCTCGCAGTCTACGCGAAGGCGAAAGAGCACTGCGAACGGGCCCGCAACGGCGAGGGTGCGGGCTTCATCGAGGCCGTCACCTACCGGATGGTCGAGCACAACACCGCCGACGAGGAGTCGGTCTACCGCGATGCGGACGAGCGCGAGTACTGGGAGGACAAAGACCCCATCGACCGCCTCGAGAGCTTCCTCCTCCGGGAGGGAGTGTTCGAGGAGGGCGACCCGGACCGGATCCGCGAGGAGGTCCGCAGCGAGATCCAGGCGGCGGTCAATGAGGCCCGCGAGGTACCCGTCTCGGACCCGGAGACGATGTTCGAACACCACCTGCACGAGGAGTCGGGGGGCTCCTGGACGCGGGAACACCAGCGCCAGGAACTGCGCGCCGAGCGCGAGGGGGAGAACCCCTTCACTGACTTCACCGGGGAGGGGTTGGAATGAGCCTCACCACCGAGTCCCGCAGCGACCAGACGGGGCGGGAAATGAACCTCGTCACGGCGGTCAACGCCACGCTGCGCCAGGAGATGCAACGCGACGAGTCCGTCCGGCTGATGGGCTACGACATCGGCCCCATCGGCGGGGTCTACCGCGCCACGCAGGGCCTGCTCGAGGAGTTCGGCGAGGAGCGGGTGATCGACACCCCCCTCTCGGAGAACGGCATCCTCGGGACCGCCGTGGGGATGGCGATGCGGGACTGCCGTGTCGTCCCCGAGATCCAGTTCATGGGCTTCTTTTACCCCGCATTCGGCCAGTTCATGTACACGCTCGTCAAGATGTACGAGCGCTCGGGGGGGAACCTGGAGGTGCCGATGACCGTCCGGATGCCCTACTCCGGCGGGATCAAATCCAGCGAGTACCACTCCGAGTCGACGGAGACCTACCTCGTCCACACGCCCGGCTGTCGGGTGGTCGTCCCCTCGACCCCCTACGAGACGAAGGGCCTGCTCGCAGCCTCCATCCGCAACGACGACCCCGTGTTCTTCCTCGAGCCAAAGAAGATCTACCGGGAGGGCAAGGAGCCGGTCCCCGAGGAGGACTACACGCTGCCGCTGGACGAAGCGCGGTACGTCCGCCGCGGCGAGGACGTCACCGTCTACACCTACGGCGCGATGACCCGCCACGCCAAGGCCGCCGCCGAATCCGTCGACGCCGACGTCGAGATCGTCGACCTGCGGACGCTGTCGCCGCTGGACGTGGAGACGATACTGGAGTCGGTCAAGAAGACCGGCCGGGCGGTCGTGCTCCACGAGGCCCGCCGAACGCTGGGCGTGGGCGCCGAGGTCTCGGCGCTCATCAACGAGTACGCGCTCGACCGGCTGAAGGCGCCGGTCAAGCGGGCAACGGGCTTCGACGTGCATTTCCCCGGCCACCAGACCGAACACGCCTACCTGCCGGACGAACAGCGCGCGACCGACGCGATCCGGGCGGTGATGGACTATGAGTTCTGAGAGCATCCAGGAGTTCGAGTTTCGCCTGCCGGACCCCGGCGAGGGGCTGACCGAGGCGGAGATCATCGAGTGGTACCACGCCGAAGGCGACGAGGTGCGCGAGGACGCTCCCCTCGTCGACGTCGAGACCGACAAGGCCGTCGTCGAGATCCCGACCCCGTGTACCGGGACCCTCGAGCAGGTCGTCGCCGAACCGGGCGACGTCGTCGAAGTCGGGGAAGTCATCGCGGTGTTCCTGACCGAGAACCCGCCGCGCCAGCAGAGCGCCGAGGCCCAGAGCGGAGCGGCGGCCGAGGAAACGGCGTCCGGCGCCAGTCAGGAGGCGGACGCGAGTGCAGACGCGTCCGCGGACGACGCCGAGGACGGCGACACGGCCCCCGAGCCGGCGGTCAGCCGTGCCGAGGACGCTGGCGATGGGGCTGACGCGGAGGCGGAGACGCCGAGCGCGGACACCGGCGACGGCCGCGTCTTCGCCGCGCCGTCGACCCGGCGGTACGCCCGCGAGCAGGGTATCGACCTCGCCGACGTGGAGGGCACGGGCCCCGGCGGGCGGGTCCTCCAGGAGGACGTCGACGCCTTCCTGGAGGCCGAAGATGCGACCGAACCGGCGGTCGAACCCGCCGACTCGTCGACGGAGCCGGCGGCCGAACCGACGACCCCCGAAGCGCCGGCGGCCGCCGAAGCACCCGAGGCCGGCGAGGCGCTCGTCGACGAGTCGGGCCGGGAGGCCGCCGTCGAGCCGCTGCGGGGGCTGCGCCGGACCATCGCCGAGAACATGCAGCGCTCGAAACAGGAGATCCCCCACGTCACCTCCGGCTTCGAGGCCGACGCGACCGAGCTGGTCGACCTCAAGGAGCGCCTCGACGAGAAACACGACGCCCACATCACCTACACGGCGCTTTTGGTGAAGGCCGTGGTGCCGGCGCTGAAGGAGTTCCCGCTGGTCAACGCCTCCGTCGACATGGAGGCCGGCGAGATCACCAAGTACCACTCGTACAACATCGGCGTGGCCACCCACACCGACGACGGGTTGATCGTCCCGGTGGTCAAGGACGCCGACGAGAAGTCGCTGGTCGAGGTCGCCGAGGATCTGAATGCGACGGTCGAGGCGGCCCGGGAACGGGAGATCAGTCCGGCCGACCTCCAGGGGGGGACGTTCACGGTCACGAACACGGGAAGCCACGGCGGCCACGGCACCTTCGGCACCCCGATCATCCGCCACCCGGAGGCGGCGATCATGGGCGTCGGCGCCATCGAGGAGAAGCCGGTCGCCGTCGACGGCGAACTCACAGTCCAAGAGCGGATCGGCTTCAGCTTCTCCTACGACCACCGACTCGTGGACGGGGTCACTGCCGGGCAGTTCATGGAGCACGTCATCGAGGGGGTCGAGGACCCGGATATCCTGCTCTCGCGGCTCTGACTCGGACACCCGCTTTCCCGTCGACCCCTCGCCGCCGAACGCGTGACCGCCGGAAGACCTGTCGGGGACGAAACAGTTATTCTTTTCCCACTAGTAGTGGGAACATGGTGAAGGTGGATTCGAAAGGGCGGGTCGTCCTCCCACAGGAGCTCCGAGAGCGGCTCGGTATTACGCCGGGAACGGACGTGGAGATCCGCGAGGAGGACGGAAAGGCCGTCGTTGAGCCGGAGGACGACCCCGAGCAGGTCATCGAGCGGATGGAGCGACTCGTCGAGCAGGCGTCCTCGAACCGGACTGAGACGACCCCGACCGACCGGGAGCCCGGCCCGGTCGCCCGCAGGCACAGAGACGCGGTCCGACGAGGCGCGGAGAAAGCCGATGAGTGATTCCGGCGGCCCGTACCTCCTCGGCGTGGGCGTGGTCGCGCTCGCGCACACGGACGCACCCGTCCGGGATGCTGCGCTCTCGTACGTTCGAGACGCCATCGCCGGCGAGATAGACGCCGTCGTTCCGTA
>JAZKSZ010000072.1:0-9959 GCA_036625795.1 Haloarculaceae archaeon | reverse complement strand
CCTCGCGGTAGCGGGCGGCGTAGGCGTAGGCCGTGGGCATCCCCCAGTCGTGGCCGACGACCGCCACCTCCTCGAAGCCGAGTTCGTGGACGAGTTCGCGGGTGTCGTCGGCGACGGTCCGCTTGTCGTAGCCCTCCCGTGGCTTGCCGGAGTCGCCCATCCCTCGCAGGTCCGGGGCGATGACGGTGTACTCCTCGGCCAGCGGGGGGATGACCTCCCGCCACTCGTACCAGGTCTGGGGCCAGCCGTGCAACAGCAGCAGTGGCGGCCCCTCGCCCGCCCTGACGTAGTGGAGTTCGACGCCGTTGACGTACGCGGAGCCGTGTGTCGGCTCGGGTCGTGCCATGCCGCCACGTCTCTCGCCGGGGCCCTCAATCTGGCGGCGGGCCCCCGGGAACCCCTTAAGTCGGTCCGCGCGGGAAGGGTGGGCATGGACGCCGACGCCAACAGGCGCTTTCTGGCGAACCACGACCACCTGCAGGACCTGGGGATCACGCTCGACCACCAGGAGGAGGGCCGGGTCGTCCTCTCGCTGCCCCACGACGACTCGCTCGCGAACCCGGGGTCGGACACCATGCAAGGTGGCGTCGTCGCGACGCTGATCGACCACGGGGGTGGGGCGGCCATCCGCACCGTCCTCGAGGACCCCTTCGAGACGCCCCACGCGACGACGGATCTCAATGTCACCTACCTCCGGCCGGCGACAGGCGACCTGACAGCGGAGGCGGAGGTCGTGCGTGCGGGCACCGCGATGGGCGTCGTCGCCGTGGACGTGACCGGCGACACGCCCGTCGGACGGAAAGCCGTCGCGACGGGGCGGGTCTCCCTGCACCTCCAGCGGGACGGGGGGTGAGCGAACCGACACCCCCGGGTATTTGACGCCGCTGGCCCTCTCCGGCTACGTGTCACGGAGCCAGGCCGCGACGGCTGCCGACGCGAGCGCGGAAGCGCTGGGCTCCCGCCGTGCCGTCGTGGTCGTCATCGGCGTCGTCTTTCTGGATCTCCTGGGCTTCGGGATCATCATCCCCATCCTCCCCTTCTACGTGCGCTCGTTTGCCATCAGCGACGTCTTCATCGGCCTGCTCGCGGCCTCCTACTCACTGGCGCAGTTCGTGGCCGCTCCCTACCTCGGGCGGATATCCGACGAGCGGGGCCGCCGGCCGGTGCTGATGCTCTCGGTCGGGGCCGCCGGCGTCGCGTGGTTGGTCTTCGGCTTCGCCGCCGAGGTGGGGGACGTCGCCGGGACGACCGCGGCGGTGCTGACGCTCTTTGTGGCCCGCCTGCTCGCGGGCGCGGCCGGCGGGAACATCGCTGCCGCGCAGGCGTACATCGCGGACGTGACTCCACGGGAGTCCCGCGCGAGTGCGCTCGGCCTCGTCGGCGCGGCCTTCGGGCTGGGCTTTGTCTTCGGCCCGGCCATCGGCGGCCTGATGGCAAGCGACGGCGTCGTCACGCTCGCACGAGACGTTCTGCCGGGCTTCGTCCCGGCGACCCGCTTCTCGCTGCCGAGTTTCACCGCCGCTGCCCTCTCCTTTCTGGCGCTCGGGGCCGCCGCGGTCGTCCTGAAGGAACCCGACCGCCAGCGCGGGCCCGCCCGCCGGGTCAGCTTCGCCGCGCAGTTCCGCGAGGCACTCGCCGACGCCGCCGTCCGCCCGCTCGTGCTCTCCTTCTTTCTGACCTCCTTTGCCTTCGCCGGCGTGCAGGTGATGTTCATCCCCTTCCTCGCGGACTTCTTCGGCTACGACGCCACCGGCGCGGCCCTGTTTCTCACCTACATCGGCGTCCTCGGCACGATAAACCAGGGCGTCGTCGTCGGCCGGCTGGCCCGCCGCTTCGGCCCCCGGCGGGTCGTTCTCGCCGGCGTGGGGTCGCTGTTTGCCGCGCTGGTCGTGCTTGCGGTGGCGCCGACGCTCGCCGGGCTGGTCCCCCCGCTTGGCGGTCCGGCCTGGCTCACCGGCGGGGTCGTCGTCCTGCTCGCCTTTGCGACACTCGCCTCCCTGGGCAATGGCGCGCTCAGCGTCGGGCTGTCGACACTCGTCTCCGAGCGTGCCCCGGCCGACGCCCAGGGCAGCGCCTTCGGCGTCACCCAGGGAGCGGGCAGCCTCGGGCGGACGGTCGGCCCGCCGCTCGCCGCCGCCGCGTACGTCGCGGTCGCCTGGCTCCCCTTCGCCGCGGGGGCGCTCGTCCTCCTCCCGGTCGTCCTTTTGCTGTGGCGCGCGTGACTGGGGACCTGCGGGTTCGCCCGTGCCCGACTCCTGTGGTTATTTGCAGGTCCCGTCCCTCCGCGCGCACATGGTCGACCTCGCGATCGACGCCGACCGGCTGTTCGACGGGACCGACGCCGAACCGACCGCCGACGGCCGCCTGCTCGTCTCGGAGGGGCGGGTCGAGGCCGTCGGCACCCAGGAGGACCTCGCGGTCCCGGCCGACGCCGACCACCGCTCGTTCGCCGGGACCGCCATCCCCGGACTCGTCGACGCGCACCTCCACCTCTGGGGGGCGCGGTCGATGGACCCCTTCGAGTGGCTCAAGCGCACCGACACCCACGCCGCAGCACGGGCGACCGCCGACCTCCGGGACCTGCTCGCGGCCGGCTTCACGACCGTCCGGGACGTCGGCAGCGGCACCGGTCTCGGACTTCGGGACGCGGTCGCCGAGGGGGTCATCCCCGGTCCCCGCATCTACACCTCGGGACTGGCGATGTCCCAGACCGGTGGCCACGGGGACTCCCACTTCCTTCCCCACCAGTGGGTCCGCGAGGAGGACCCCCGGGGGGTGTCGACGCTCGCGGACGGCCCGGCGGAGTGTCGCAAGGAGGCCCGCAAGCGGATCCGGGAGGGCGCCGACCTGGTCAAGATCATGACCACCGGCGGCGTCCTCTCGGAGAAGGACCACCCCAGACAGAGCCAGATGACCGACGACGAGATCCGGGCGGTCGTCGAGGAAGCCCACCGCGTCGACATTCCGGTCGCCAGCCACGCGCAGGGCACCCCCGGCGTCAAGAACGCCCTCCGGAACGGCGTCGATACCATCGAGCACGGCATCTGGCTCGACGACGAGGCCATCGACCGCTTTCACGAGACCGGCGCGACGCTGGTCCCGACGCTCGCGGTCATGCACCGGATCTGCGAGCACGGCGAGGACCACGGGATCCCCGAGTACGGCCTGGAGAAAGCCTACGAGGCCCGCGAGGCGCACTTCGCGTCCGCCCGGAAAGCCCACGAGGCGGGCGTGCCGGTCGCGCTCGGCACGGACTTTCTGGGCCCGGCGCTGCTCCCCCACGGCGAGAACGCACTCGAGGCGGAACTGTTCGTCGAGGAGGTCGGGATGAGCGAGCGCGAGGCCGTCCACGCCGGGACCGGCGTCGCCGCCCGGACACTGCCCGACGACGACGTCGGGACGCTCACCGAGGGGGATCACGCGGACGTCCTCGTGGTCGACGGTGACCCGTTCGCCGACATCTCGGCGCTTCGCGACGTCGCCACGGTGTTCAAAGGTGGTGAGGAGGTCGCCGTCTGAACCGCCGGGATTCTCACACTCACGAGCGCGGCCGACGAGCGCCGCTACTCGATGATGTTCGACTCCAGGTCCCGCGGGAAGTAGGTCAGGAAGTCGAGCCCGTCCTCGGTGATGGCGATGGTGTCGGAGTGGCGGTAGCCTGCCTCCTCGGTGTAGATACCGGGCTCGATGGTGTAGACGTGGCCGGGCTCCATCTCGCCGTCGCTGCCCCGGTCGATGTAGGGGGGCTCGTGGGCGCCGAGCCCGATGTTGTGGCCGACGTGATGCCGGGCCAGCTCCGCGATCCCCTGTTCCTCGAAGTAGCTATCGACCGCGTCGTCGACGGAGGCCAGGTCGACGCCGGGGCCCATCGCCTCGAAGGCGGTCTCCTGGGCCTCCAGCATGAGCTCGAAGTAGTGCTCGTCTTCCTCGCTCGCCTCGCCGACGAACATCGTCCGCTCCAGCTCGGAGTAGTAGCCGTCGACGTTCGCGGTCGCGCCCGTAATGAGCACGTCCCCTCGCGAGAGCCGCTCGTTGGGTGTGTGGCCGTGCGGGAGGGCGGTCTCCTCGCCGCTGATGTAGCCGGCGTGAACGGGCCCACCCCCGCGGGTCCGGACGGCGTACTCGCCGCCCAGGGCGTCGAGCATGGCCCGGGACCCTTCCAGAGAGGCGCGCTGGCTGACGGTGACGGGGTGGGCGCCGGGCTCGGTGTGCTCGGCGAGATACCGGTGGGCGAGGTTGGCCCACCGCGCGGACTCGCGGACCAGGTCGACCTCGACGTCGCTTTTGACCTCGCGCATCCCGTCGACCCACGACTGGGTCTCGACCTCGAGGAATTCCGACAGCGCTGGCCCCTCGTAGCCCATCACGCCGGGCGCACCGTCGGCGTCGGCCCGGACGGCCTCGACCTCCAGTTCCTCGAGCATCCCCACGGCGGTCCCGACCGGCTCGCCGCCGGGGTAGTCGAAGTAGCTGTGAACGGCGTCGATGCGGGGGTTCGGTGCGACCCGCTCGACCTCTAAGCGCGGGACTGTTATCTCGACGCGCCCCGGGGTGACGGCCAGACAGACCGGCCGCTCGGTCTGGATGTGGTGGAACCCCGTCAGGTACTCGATGGCGGTCGCGCCGAACCAGACGGCCGCGTCGGCGTCGGTCTCCCCCAGCCGCGCGCGGACCCCCGCGAGCCGGTCGGCGAATTCCCCCGAAGGTACTTCGGTCGGCATACCCTCCGGAACGGACCGGCCCGGCAAAAATCCGGCGGGGGGTCCGGCCGAGGCAACCCGCCGGTGCCGGCCCGGAACGTATAACAGCCGCCGCCGAGACGTAGCTGTCAATGACGCACAAACCCGACTACCAGGCCGCTTACGACGCCTTCGAGTGGGAGGACGCACTGGAGTCCTACGACTGGGACGCCCCCGAGGAACTGAACGTCGCCCACGAGGCATGTGACCGCCACGCCGGCTCCGGCGACGTCGGCTTCGCGTGGGTCGACCCCGACGGGGGCCTGGAGGAGTACACCTTCGGCGACCTCCGCGAGCGCTCGAACCGGGTGGCCAACGCGCTCGAGGACCTGGGCGTCGAGCGCGGCGACCGCGTGACGACGCTGCTCCCGAAGGTCCCGGAGACGGTCGTCACGATCCTCGGAATCTGGAAGACTGGCGCGGTCCACGTTCCGCTCTTTACTGCGTTCGAGACCGGGGCCGTGGAGTACCGGGTCGAGGACTCCGAGCCGGCGGTCCTGGTCTATCACGCCGACCACGCCGACACCGTCAGCGCGGTGGACACCGCGGGGCTGACGACGGTTAGCGTCGGCGCGGACCCGGCCGCCGACCACGAGTACGACGGCCTCGTCGACGACCGCTCGGCCGACTACGAGGTCGCCCGCACTTCGATGGACGACGCCTGCACGATGCAGTACACCTCCGGGACCACCGGCCCACCCAAAGGCGTCGTCCTCCCCCACAAGGTGTTACCGGTGCTGTATCCCCACACGAAGTACGTCCTCGACGTCCAGGCGGACGATGTGGTCTGGGGTGCGGCCGACCCGAGCTGGTCCTTTGGCCTGTTCACGACGGGCTTCGCGCCGATGGCCTTCGGAGCAACGCGGGTGCTCCACTCCGGGCAGTTCGACGCCGACCGCTGGGTGGGCATTCTGTCCGACCACGACATCTCGGTGCTGGGCGCGGCCCCCAGCGCCTACCGCGGCATCATCGCCGGCGGCGAAGAGCTGCTGGAGGGGCGGAGCTTCGAGGACCTGCGGGTGCTGCACAGCGCGGGCGAGCCGCTCAACCCCGAGGTGGTCGACTGGTTCCGCGAGCAGTTCGGCCTGACCGTCCACGACGGCTACGGGCTGACGGAGGCGGGGATGGTCGTCAACAACTACGCCGGCCTGGACACGGAGGTGAAGCCGGGGTCGATGGGGCTGCCCTGCCCCGGCTACGAGGTGACGCTGCTGGACGCCGAGACGAGAGAACCCGTCGCGCAGGGCGAGACCGGCGAGGTCGCGGTCAGGCCGAAGGAGTGGCTGCTGATGGACCGGTACTGGCGGATGCCCGAGAGGACGGAGGCGACCTTCCACGACGGCTGGCTGCTCACCGACGACCTCGCCCACCGGGACGCCGACGGCTACTACTGGTACGAGGGCCGGGGCGACGACGTGATCATCTCCTCGGGCTACCGGATCGGGCCCTTCGAGGTCGAGAACAGCCTGATGGAGAAGGACATCGTCGCCGAAGCGGCCGTGGTCGGCGTGCCGGACGACCAGCGCGGCCAGCGGGTCAAGGCCTTCGTCGTCCCGACCGAGGCCCCCGACGACCCCGAGGCGGCCGCCGAAGCGATCAAACGACACGTCAAGGAACAGCAGGCCAGACACGCCTACCCGCGGGAGGTCGAGTTCGTCGACGAACTCCCCAAGACGGCCACGGGAAAGATCCAGCGGTACAAGCTGGAGGAAGACGAAGCCGAGTGAGTCGACGGTGACCGCGAGCGGCGAGTGCTGTCAGTCCCCCGGACCCCCGGACCGTACTCGCCCGGGGCGTTCTGCTGTTCTCTGTCTGTCGCTCTGGTTCTGCCGTTCTGTGCCTGCCGTTCCGGTTCTGCCGTTCTGTGCCTGCCGTTCCGGTTCTGCTGTTCTAGCCCTCCTGGTTGGAACGCTCGGCCGAAACCTGCCTCACGGCAGCCCACCCTGCAGCCGCTCGAAGTCCTCCGATGCGTGGCCACAGAAGACGTCGGCGCCGCTTCGCCGCTGGAGCTCCCGCACCCGCCGGAGGCTCTCGCGCCAGTGGTGTTTGCTCCAGAGCAGCCCGCCGCCCATCGGGATCCCCTTGTCGTAGTTCTCCCGCTCGTCGGCCTGGTCGCCGATGAACAGCGCCGTCCCGTAGCCGTCGACGTCCACCCGCATCCCCATGAGGCCGGGCGTGTGGCCGGGCAGATGGAGGAACTCCACGCCCTCGAAGTGGGTCTCGTCGCCGTGAACCACCCGCCAGTTCAGGTCGTGGTCGAAGTCGCCGAGGATGTAGCCGGCCGACCCCTCGTCGGTCTTCGTGGAGTAGTAGGCGTACTTGAGTTCCGCCTCGTGGACGTAGACCGGCACGTCGGTGCCGGCAAACCGGTGGAGGCTGCCCGCGTGGTCCAGGTGGAGGTGGGACTGGACGATGCAGTCGATGTCGTCGACGGCGTAGCCGGCGTCGTCGAGTGCAGTGGGGAGGTCCCGCTCGCCGGCGTCGGCGTGCTCGAAGGCATCGTAGAGGGCCGGGGGCCAGTGGCCGCTGCCGGCCTCGGGATGGGAGCCGGTGTCCCAGAGTATCGTCGCCTCGGGGTGGTCGACCACGAGATTGTAGACCTTCCCCGCGATCCGCTCGGCGTCCGGGTTCGGGTCGCTCGCCGTGGCGACGGTCGCGTGCTCGATGGCGTAGTTTTCGTCGAGGTGGATGGTACCCCTGTCGACGGGCGTGACGGTGGCGTCGACCATGCGGGCCCGACAGCCGGCCGGCGGATAAATGGCCCGGCGGTCCGTACCGACTCGCCGGCGCGTCGCCACGGGAATCGTGACTGGCTCTCCGGTGGGTGCCGGTACCGGGATTTATGAGACGTGGTGACGAACCACAGAGGAGATGAATCTCCTCTCCGACCCCTACAAGCGCCGGTGGCTCGGCTGGGGACTGCTCGTCTCCGCGTTCTTCCTCGTGAGCCTCCACCGCACCTCGACTGCCGTCCTCTCCGAACAGCTGATGCGGGCCTTCGACACGAGCGCGACCAGCCTCGGCCTGTTGCACTCCTCGTTTTTCTACCTGTACGCGCTGTTGCAGGTGCCGGCGGGGTTGTTGACCGACCGGTTCGGCGCCCGTGCCATCGCCGCGACCGGGACGGGGCTGATGAGTGCCGGCGCCATCGCGTTCGGCATCGCCACCACCTACCCCGTCGCCTTCGTCGGTCGGCTCTGTGTCGGGTTCGGGGCGAGCGTTCTCTTCATCGCCGCGCTCCGGTACTGTGCGAACTGGTACCGACCCGACGAGTTCGGCACGATGACCGGCGCAACCTTCACCGTCGGCATCTTCGGCGGGCTGGCCGCGACCACGCCGCTCGCGGTCGCCATCTCCACCTTCGGCTGGCGGGGCACGGTCGTCGGGCTCGGGGTCGCGGGGCTGGCCATCGCCGTCGGCGTCGTCTTCCTCTCGCAAGACACCCCCGAGGCGGCGGGGATCGAGCCGATCCAGAACGTCCCCGACCGCCCGGAGGTCACCGCGAGCGACCTCAAACGGTACGTCAAAGGGGCCGTCAGCGAGGCCGAGACGTGGCTGCTCGGCGTCATGCTCTTTTTCATGACTGGGATCGGGATCACCATCTTCGGCCTGTGGGGGATCCCCTATCTCGTCCAGACCTACGGCATCTCGGTGACAGAGGCGTCGGTCTACCTGCTTTTGGGCAACATCGGCGGGATGGTCGGCCCGACGCTGTTTGGCTGGCTCTCGGACAAGGTCGGCCGCCGTGCGGAGTTCATCGTCCTCTCGGCGGTGATGTTCATGCTCACGTGGGGGATCTTCGCCGTCTTCGGGTCGATCCCCCTCCTGTTGGTGGGTGCGGTCTTCCTGTTCTCGCGGGTGCTGCGCGGCGGGATCCCGCTTGCCTACACCGTAATGAAGGAACGTCACCCCGAGGCCGCGAGCGGGACCGTCATCGGCCTGGTCAACAGCATGGGCTGGCTGGGTGCGGCCGTCTTCCCCGTCGTGCTCGGCGCGGCGCTCGACGTCTACTGGACCGGCGAGACCGTCAACGGGACCCGCGTCTACTCCGCCTTCGGCTACCGGGTCGCGTTCGCCATCTCCGTCGCTGCGGGGCTGGTCGCCACGCTCTGTGCCCTGCTGCTCTATCTCCGGGTCCGGAAAGAGCGGGCGGGCGAGGGCGTCGAGCCGGCCGCCGAGAGCCCGACCGACTGACGACACCTTCTTGCCGGCCGCACCCGGACCGACGGGCGATGAAATACTACGAGGACATCGCGGTCGGCGACACCGAGGAGTTCGGGGAGTACCACGTCACCAAGGAGGAGATAATCGAGTTCGCGTCGAAGTACGACCCCCAGCCGTTCCACACCGACGAGGAGGCCGCAAAGGAGTCGGCCTTCGGCGAACTCGTCGCCTCGGGGTGGCACACCGCCGCCATCTGCATGCGGCTGATCGTCGACGGCGAACTCGACGACCGCGCCAGCATGGGCGCCCGCGGTGTGGACGAACTCCGCTGGAAACAGCCGGTCAAACCCGGCGACACGCTGCACCTCCGTACGGAGGTCGTCGACAAGCGCCGCTCGGAGAGCGACCCCCGGCGGGGCTACGTCGACACGCGGATGGAGGGGGTCAACCAGGACGGCGACGTCGTCATCTCCTGGGTCGGCCTCGGGATGATCGCGCTTCGTGACCCCGACGCCGATACCGAGTCGGCCGAGTGAGCGGTGCGCGGACGCGGGCACGTCCGCCGCCGGTATCCCGGGGCTTTTGACGACTCCCGCCCACCCACAGGCATGGCACGCGTCCCGCTGCTGGAGGCCGAGGAGATCGACGAGGAGTACCGCTACCTGTTCACCGAGAACGACGTCGGCGAGGCCGACATCTTCCGCGGGATGGCAAACGCCCCCAAACAGCTGCAGTGGTATCTCCGCTACTCCACGCGGCTCTGGGAGGTACTCCCCGAGCGCGAACGGGAGATCGTCATCCTCGCGGCCGCCCGCGCGCTCGCACACGAGTACGAGTGGCACCAGCACGTCCGGCTGGGCCGGGAGGCCGGCGTCACAGACGCGGAAATAAACGCCATCAGCACGGGCCACCTCGACGAACTCGACGAGCGGGACGCCGCCCTCGCGGCGTACGCCCACGGCGTCACTCACGGCGACCCCCGCGACGCCGAGTACGAGCTGGTCGTCGAGCACTACGACGCCGGGACGGCCGTGGGCGTGGCGATGCTCGCCAGCC
>JAZKSZ010000071.1:0-10006 GCA_036625795.1 Haloarculaceae archaeon | reverse complement strand
CGCAGGGCAGTCCGGACCGACTCCTCGGTCGGGATCGACAGCGCCTCGTCCTTGCCGTTGGTGTGGAGGCTCTGGGTCCCCCCCAGGACTGCCGCGAGCGCCTGGTAGGCGACCCGGACGATGTTGTTGTCGACCTGCTGGGCTGTCAGCGTCGAGCCCGCCGTCTGGGTGTGGAATTTCAACTGTTTTGACTTGGGGTTCTCGGCACCGAACCGCTCCTCCATGATCTGGGCCCACATCCGCCGGGCTGCGCGGAACTTCGCGACCTCCTCGAGGACGTTGTTGTAGGAGGCAAAGAAGAAGGACAGTTGCGGGGCGAATTCGTCCACGTCGAGCCCGGCGTCGATGGCAGCCTGGACGTACTCGATCCCGTTGCCCAGTGTGAAGGCGATCTCCTGTGCCGCGGTCGAGCCAGCCTCGCGGATGTGATACCCGGAGATGGAGATGGTGTTGAAGTTCGGAACCTCCGCCGCGCAGAACTCGAAGATGTCGGTGATGATCCGCATCGACGGCCCCGGCGGGTAGATGTAGGTGTTCCGGGCGATGTACTCCTTGAGGACGTCGTTTTGGATGGTGCCCCGCAGCTCCGAGCGGTCGACACCCTGCTTGTCGCCGACCGCGATGTACATCGCGAGCAGGACGGACGCGGGTGCGTTGATCGTCATCGACGTCGAGACCTCGTCGAGGGGGATCCCGTCGAAGACCGTCTCCATGTCGTCCAGCGAGTCGATGGCGACGCCGGTCTTGCCGACCTCGCCCACGGACATGGGGTCGTCGGAATCGTGGCCCATCTGGGTCGGCAGGTCGAAGGCCGTCGAGAGCCCGGTTTGGCCCTCGTCGATCAGGTAGTTGAACCGCTCGTTGGTCTCGCTTGCGGTGCCCATCCCGGCGTACTGGCGCATCGTCCACAGCCGGCCGCGGTACATCGTCGGGTAGACACCGCGGGTGTACGGCTCCTCGCCCGGAAACCCCAGGTCCTCCTCGTAGTCCAGGTCGGCGATGTCGGCCGGGGTGTACAGCGGGTCGACCTCCTGGCCGCCGGTGTCGGTGTCGAAGGTCTCCTTGCGCTCGCCGAACCGGTCCAGCACCGGCGAGAGCGTCTCCTCCTCCCAGGCCTCCTTGCTCTCGCGGATGGCCTGGAGGTCGTCCTGGTCGAACATGACCCATTCTTCGGTCCCGGTCCCATTAAACCGTGTCGGGGACCCGGCCGAAGCGAAGCGTCGGCCGGCCGTGTTGGCTCAGTCGCCGGTGTCGTACTTGTACGTCGCCTCGTCGGGGTCGATCCCGAAATCCTCCGGCCCCTCCTGGGGTTCTGGGTCCTCCTCCTCGGGGGTCGCCCCCTTGAAGGCCCGGCGCAGCCGCGGGGGCATCCGGAAGCGCTCGACTTCGACGCGCATCGGCACGGCCCCGGGCGTGACCGTCTCCTGTTTCCTGGTCAGGCGCTCGCGGAGGTGCTCGGGGAGCTGGGCGACGTCGACTCGCTCGAAGCCGAACTGCCGGAGGTAGTCCGGCTCGTCGATGAAGGCGTAGACGACGTCGAACCCCTCGTCGCCCGCGGTCTGGACCAGTCGTTCGACGACGTGGGCCCCGACGCCCTGCCCGCGCCACTCCTCCAGCACCCCGAGGCTCGTCAGCTCGCAGACCTCGCCGTCGCCGGTCTTGTCGACCCGGACGCGGCCGAAGCCGGCCCGCTCGTTTTCCTCCTCGTCGACCGCGATGACGTAGTCCCGGGAGCGAAACCCTACCTCGTCGAGACCCATCTCCTCGATGTGGTCGAGCAGCCACGCCTCGTCTCGGTTGCGGGCGTCCCGGACGTACATACCTACGTCTTCGACGGCCGCGGTCAAAGGATTTCCGGCGGCCTCGGAAGCCGGAAGACGCGGGGCGCGCTGCGAGGCGGCGGACGGCCCGCGGGTGACGCTCATCTCACACAAATACTTTGACCCGACTGGTCGTGGGTACACACATGTCCGAGTCAGAGGGGCTCGAAGTGGCCTACGAACCCGACGAGGCGTTCGTCCGCTCGAGCAACATCCACCAGTTCATGCAGGCACACGGCATCGAGAGCTACGAGCAACTCCACCGCCGGTCCGTCGAGGACGTCGAGGGCGTCGAGGACTCGGGGCTCGACTGGTTCTGGGACGAGGTCGTCGACCACCTCGGGCTGGACTTCTACGAGGACTACGACCGGGTGCGCGACGCCAGCGACGGGCCGCAGTTCACCGACTGGTACGTCGGCGGCGAACTCAACATCGCCCACAACGTCGTCGACCGCCACGCCCGGGTCGACAGCGGCACGCGCAACCACGTCGCCACCATCTGGGAGGGCGAGGACGGCGAGGTCCGCGAGATGACCTACCACGAGCTCCACCGCCAGGCCAACCAGGTGGCGAACTACCTGGAGGAGCGCGGTATCGAGACGGGCGACACGGTCGGGCTCTACATGCCGATGGTTCCCGAGGTCGTCTCCATCATGTACGGCTGCTTCAAGGTGGGCGCCGTCGCCGTCCCCATCTTCTCGGGCTTCGGCGTCGACGCTACCGCCACGCGGATCGCCGACTCGGAGTGTTCGGTGCTCTTTACCGGCGACGGCTTCCTCCGGCGTGGCTCGGAGATCCACCTCAAACAGCAGGCCGACGACGCCATCAGCGAGGCCGGCCACGTCGAGCACACGGTCGTCTACTCCCGGCTGGGCCACGAGGCCGGCTCCGAGGCCGTCCCCTGGACCGACCGCGACGAGTGGTGGGCCGACGCCGTCGCGACACAGGACGACAGCTACGAGACGAAATCGCTCCCGTCGGACCAGGAGTGTATGCTGCTGTACTCGTCGGGCACCACCGGCAAGCCAAAGGGGATCGTCCACACCCACGCTGGCGGGCTGGTTCAGCCGGCGAAGGAGCTGTACTTCGCCTTCGACCACAAGCCCGGCGACCGCTTCTTCTGGGTGTCCGACATCGGCTGGATGATGGGGCCCTGGACGCTGGTCGGCAATCACGTCTTCGGGGGGACGATCTTCCTCTACGAGGGGGCACCCGACCACCCCGAGCCCGACCGGTTCTGGGAGATGATCGACCGCCACAAGCTCTCGGCCTTCGGCGTCTCGCCGACCGCGATCCGCGCGCTCCGGAAGCACGGCACCGAGTTGGTCGAGGGCCACGACCTCTCCTCACTTCGCCTTCTCGGTTCGACCGGCGAGCCCTGGGACCCCGAGTCCTGGGAGTGGTTTCTCGAACACGTCGGCGGCGGCGACACGCCGATCATAAACATCTCCGGGGGGACGGAGGTCTTTGGCTGTTTCCTCCAGCCCTCCCCGGTCCACGCGCTCAAGCCCGGGACGCTGGCCGCGCCCGCCCTCGGGATGGATGTCGACATCGTGAACAGACAGGGCGAGTCAGTGGCCGACGAGGGCGAGCGGGGCTACCTCGTCTGCAAGTCCTCCGCCCCCTCGATGACGAAGTCGCTGTGGAGCGGCGACGAGCGCTACCTCGAGGAGTACTGGAGCACCTTCGAGGACATGTGGAACCACGGCGACTGGGCTCGCAAGGACGCCGAGGGCTTCTGGTTCCTGGAAGGGCGGGCCGACGACGTGCTCAACGTCGCCGGCCGGAAGGTCGGTCCCGCCGAGGTCGAGGGGGCACTCATCGAACACGAGGCCGTCAACGCCGCGGTCGCCGTCGGCGCTCCCGACGACACGACCGGGACCGCCGTCGTGACCTACGTCATCCTCAACGAGGGTTACGAACCCTCCGAGGAGTTGCGCGAGGCGCTGCGCGACCAGGTCGGCGCGGAGCTGGGCAAGCCCTTCCGGCCCCGCGAGGTGCTGTTCGTCGACGAGTTCCCCGAGACCCAGAGCGGGAAGATCGTCCGCCGGATCATCCAGTCGGTCTACACTGGCGAGGAGGTCGGCGACCTCTCGAGTATCGACAACCCCGAGGCCATCGAGGAGATCGAAGAAGCGAGCTGACTCACTCGAGGGCGGCCCCGCAGGCCGAGCAGAAGACCGCTCCCGGGTCGTGGGACTCGCCACAGTCCGGACAGACGTCGTCTGCTGTCGCGTCGACCGCCTCACTCCTCCCGGCGGGACTGGTGCCTGTCGGCCCTCCCTCGGCGTCGGCTCCGTCGCTCTCCTCCCCGGAGCCGGCCCCGGCCGACAGGGGGTCGTCGGCACCGTCGCCATCGGTCCCGTCCCCGGGGGGTGTGTAGACCCGGGTGTTGCTCACGTCGTCGGTCACCTGGGGGTCCGCAGGTCCGGTGTCGACGGTCGGCGAGTCGTCGGAGCCGGTCCCGGCACCGCCACCGGTTGCCTCCGCCGGGTTCGCCCGGTCCGGGGACGAGTCCGGCGGTGAACTTTGAGACGCTGCCGAAGATGTCGAGGACGTCGACCCCTTTGTGGAGCTGGCCACGGACCCGGACCCGGACCCGGCGCCGGCTCCAGAGGCAGTCGGGCCTGTCGAGCTTTTCGAAGCTGTCGGCGAACTGGACGCGCCGGAAGCACCGGAACCGCCGGTGCTGCCCGTACGGGAGGTGGTCGGGCGCGCGAAATCCGGGTATCGCTGGCCGGTCCGCAGCTCCGACCGGGGGACGTCGGGCTTCCGGAGCCGGTTGGCGACGCCGGCGAGCGTCTGGACCAGTAGGTAGAGCACCGACAGCCCGGCTGGGACCGCGACGGCCACGACGACGGCCGCGGGGAGCGTGGCGCCGGCGACCGTCACGCTTCCAGTGACTACCGTGGCGGCGGCGTCGGCACCGACGGCCCCGGTGAAGCCCTCGGTGACCGCCTCGAGATAGCTTTCGCGGCCGGCCACGGTGGCCCCACCGGTCAGCAGGGCCACAGAGAGGGCCAGAAAGCTCAGCCCTGCGGCTGCTGCCAGTGCCCATGGCGCCGACAGCGAGAAGACGCGGTAGCCGTACGCGACGGTCCGAGCGAGCAGGAACAGTGCTGCGAAGACGAGCACGACGAGGACCGGCCACGGCCCGTCGAGAGCGACAGTCGTAGCGAGGGCTACTGCGAGAAGGACAGCAGGCGGCGCGAGCAGCACCCCTGGGTGCCGGTAGCGGTACCGCTGTGCGATGTTGCCGCTCTCGTTGGTCAGCTGCCGGACAAGCAGCCACGCCGCGACGGCCGCCGGGACCACCACCCACGCGAGGAGCGCGACCGCCGTGAGCCCGGTCTTCGCCCCGGTCCAGGGCTCGGGCGACAGCGGGACGTTGAGCGCGTCCGCCCCGAATGTGAGCGCGGCACCGGAGAGCCCGACCCACAGCGCGTAGACGACGAGCGCGAGCAGCCCGGCGCCGAACAGCCGGCCCTCCTCGGTGACCGCGAGGCGAAACGACGAGACCAGGTCCTCGCGTCGTCCGGCCATATCAGGGGCGCCCGACGCTGAGCGTGACCACGCCGGAGAGGTCGAGTTCGTCGCCGGGGCCGATGGCTCGACGGTCGCCTTTCTCCATGTGTTCGTCGTTCACGACGGTGGGGTTGTCCCCGAGGTCGACGACGTAGAACTGGCCGTCCTCGCGGACGAAGCGGACGTGCTCGCGGTGCACCCGAACCGCCTCGTCCTCGTCGCCGTCGGTGTCGATGATGATCCGCCGGACCTGCCTGCCCACGGCGTCGCCGTCCGCGACGCGGACCTCGCGCCCGCGGGCGCTGAGCGTCAGCACCTCGGGTGCGGGCTCGGCCGTCCCCGCATCCGCGCCACCGCCACGGTGTGGGTCGAGTTCCTCGCCACAGGAGGCACAGTAGACGTCGTCCTCGTCGACGTCGGTCCCGCACTCGGGGCACTCGGTCAGCGGTTCGTGGTCGGACTCGGACCCGGTATCGGACCCGGTATCGGACAGGTCTGCGCCACAGGACGCACAGAAGCTGTCGTCTTCGGCCACCTCGGCGCCACAGTCGGGGCAGGTTGGCTGTTCCTCCCCCACCTCGTCGTCCGCGTCCGGGGGGCTGGAGACGTCTGTGCCACACTCGGGGCAAAACTGGGCGTCGGCCGTCATCGCCGCGTCACACTCCGGACAGGTGACCGCCTCAGGCTCCTGGTCGTCGTCTTCCTCCTCGGGAGCGCTCTCGAATGGCTCCCTGTCGTCGTCCTCGTCCTCGGGAGCGCTCTCGAATGTCACCTCGTCGTCCTCCTCTGTATCACTGCGCTCCGCTGCCACTGCCTGCTCGTCGGCGCCGCCCTGTTCCGCTATCTCCGCTTCCAGGTCCTCCACTGCGTCACTCTCTTGCTCGGCGGCTGCTTGCTCGTCAGCGTCTTCCTGCTCCTCTGGCTCGATGTCCAGGTCCCCCTCTACGTGTGCCTCGGCCCCGGGCTCCTCGGGAGCCTCATCGGGAGCGCCGCCGCTCTCGGCCTCGTCTGCGGAGCCGACTGGCTCGAACGCTCCCCACTCGTCGTCCTCGTCGTCCGCGTCGTCTGCGTCGTCCGCGTCGTCCGCGCCGTCCGACGAGTCCCGGTTGTCGGGGGACTCGTCACCGGAGAGGTTACCCGACCCGCCGCGGGTGAAGTCCCCCCTCGCCCCCGTACCGGCTGCGTCGCCGCGGGCGGATGCTTCCTCGGGAGCAGCATTCCCTCCGTGGGACTGCGCTGCCGCGGGTCCCTCGTCATCGGCGAGCGGTCCGTGGCCGTCATCCCCCTCGCCTGGACCGTCCCCGTCTTCACTGTCGGACGGAGGCGGGTCCGCGTCAGGTGCGTGTTCCTCACCCGGCCCGGATTCGGGCACGGAAGCGTCCTCGTCGGCCGGTTCCGCGCCGGGGCCGGTGTCGTCTTCGACCTCGTGGCGCCACTCGCCGCAGTCGGGGTTGGTACACCAGCCGCCAGCGGCAGCCGGATCGAACTGTTCGCCGCAGACCGGACAGTCGACTGTCGAGCCCGTACCTTCGCTCATGCTGTGAGATGTTCGTAAGCGACCAAAAAAGCTGTCGCCCGTTTCAGATCTCGTCACCCGCGTGGAACAGCGTCAGTTCCTCGGCCTCGTAGATATTGATCAGTTCGTTGATGATCTCGTCGTAGGACTCGTCCTCCACCCGCAACGAGTCGAGGCGCTCGATGGTGTCCTCGTCGATCTCGATTGTTGCCATACCGCCAGTTCGCCGGGTACGGTTATAAGCCCGACGGGCCCTGGCTGGAGTTCCCCGGACGCGCCGGCGACTACAACCGCTCGAGAACCGCCGCCGTCACGTCTTCCGTGCCGGCGTCGCCACCCAGGTCCGGGGTGTGTGGTCCCTCGGCGAGCGTCGCCTCGACGGCCTCGCGGACGCGGGTTGCCTCCTCCGGGTGCTCCAGGTGGTCGAGCAGCATCGCCGCCGAGAGCAGCATTGCCGTCGGGTTGGCGACCCCCTGGCCGGCGATGTCGGGCGCGGAGCCGTGGACCGGCTCGAACAGCGCGTTCTCGTGGCCGACGTTGGCACTCGGCAGGAGCCCGAGCCCGCCGACCAGCCCGGCCGCCAGGTCCGAGAGCATGTCGCCGGCGAGGTTCGGGCAGATGACCACGCCGTAATCCTCCGGGTGGGTGACCAGGTGCATCGCCAGCGCGTCCATCAGGGCGGTGTCGTAGTCCGCACCGCGTTGTTCCGCGACTCGCTCGACGGTCTCCAGAAAGAGCCCGTCGGTCTCGCGCATGACGTTTGCCTTGTGGGCGACGGTCACGTCGTCGTAACCGTTTTGCTTCGCGTAGCGGAAGCCGTACTCCGCGATCTCCCTGGAGGCTTCCTCGGTGACGACGCGAGTAAGCGTCCGCACGCCCTCGGTCACCTCCGCCTCGATGCCCGAGTAGACGCCCTCAGTGTTCTCCCGGATGAAGACCAGGTCGGTTTCCGGTTTCACCGCGTCCAACCCTGGATAGGCCCGGGCTGGACGGACGTTCGCGAAGGAGCCGACAACGTCCCGCAGCGGGAGGATCACGTCGGCAGCCGTCTCGCCGGCCGCGCCGAACAGCGTCGCGTCGGCCTCCTCGGCAGCGGCGCGGGTCTCCGCCGGCAGCGCCTCGCCGGTCTCCTCCAGCGTGGCGTCACCCGCCTCCGCGTGGACGAACTCCTGGTCGACGGGCAGGGCGTCGAGTACCTCGACGGCCGCCGGCGTCACTTCCCGCCCGATCCCGTCGCCCGGGATAACTGCGACCTCGTGAGTCATGCCACCACCTGTGCCCGGCGGGCGCATGGGGGTTTCGGTCGGCCCCACTGAACCAGCTCACCGGCGGCTGCAGCGCGATACGTGACAGCGGGACTGGACGACTGAACGGAGTCTGTGCGGAACGACCGTTAAGCATTAGCATGGCACCCGCGAGAGACAAGCCATGGACGACATCTTCGTCGCGAGTCTGATGTCCACTGACGTCGTCACGGTGACGAGCGACACACTCGTCGAGGACGCTGCCCAGCGCCTCCGCGAGGACCGGATCGGGTCGCTGGTGGTCGTCGACAGCCACGGCCGGATCGAAGGCATTCTCACCAGCACGGACTTCGTCGCGATCGTCGCCAAGAGCCAGCCGAAAGCCGAGACGACCGTCGAACGGTACATGACCGAGCAGGTGATCAGCGTCGGTGCCCAGGACCCGATCCAGGACGCCGCGGACACGATGGTTACCTACGGGATCAGCCACCTTCCCGTCATCGACGACGGCGACACCGTCATCGGGATGCTCTCCTCGACCGACCTGACTGCCTACCTCTCCGGCGTCCAGGAACCGTCCCCCGCGTGAGGATGCTGGGTCGCTAGTGACCGGGTCCTCGCCCCGGCCGCTCTACACGGGGTCGGCCACGAACGTGACCGCCTCGACGGCGTCGTCCGTGACGGGCTCGACGACGGTGGTGTCGACCTCGACCACGATACGAACCACTCCGCCCGGGGGGAGCCCCCCGACCGGGACCGCCGTCAGGTCGCGCTGGCGCGGACCGCTGACCGCCGCGTCAACCCACGCGGGGAAATTGAAAACTTCCGGCGCGGTGCCCTCGACGTCGACGGAGAGGTCCACGGCCACGTCCCCGTCGTTGACCGCGAGGAAGGCGACTTGGTCGCCCGCGCCGGGGTTCGGGAACCGGCCGTCCGACGTCTCGCCGACGTAGGTCAGCGCGTTCATGTTGAGGTTCTCCAGCCGGAGTCCCCGGAGCGTCCCGTCCTCGGCGGTCAGCACGTGCTCGGAGGAAAGCACCTCTGCGCCCGTCGCCTGAAGGCGGATACTCGTCTCGCCGCCAGTCCCCCCACTGTCACTACCCCCTCCCGGACCGCTGCCACCGCCGGGGCCAGCCCCACCGCCACCGTCGTCACCGTCCCCACCGTCACCGCCAGTCCCCCCACCGCTCTCGCTGCCGCCGTCAGCGACGCCACCGTCGGCCCCGTCGTCGCTCCCGCCAGGGTCGCTGTCGATACCGTCCGGGATGTCGTCCTCGCCCCGGTCCTCGTCCTGGCCGTCGTCGGTGCCATCGGCTCCCCCGCCGTCGTCCCCGTCGGAATCACTGTCGTCTTCGGTGCCGTCCGTACCCGTCCCATTCCCGGACCCCTGGCCGCCGTCAGTCTCGGAACCCCCGTCAGTCCCGTCGGCCCCGTCGTCCGCCTGCTGCGGGAGCCCCACGGAGTTCTCGAAGCCCTCCGATGAGGGCGTTCGGACGCCGACTGGAACCCAGTTTTCGGGGTTTCTCGCGTTCCCGACCCCGAACGCGCCGGAGCCGAGGAACGCGCCGCTCCCCGTCAGGAGCGTGCCCGCGCTGATGACGAAATTCCGGCGGGAGGTCATGGGGGTTCCTTCAGGTTATGAAAAGTCTCGGGACCCTCTTAGTTCTGGGCTGCTTGAAGATCGTATGGCCGTGCTTGAAGCAACGCGAGGGCCGAAAACCGTCGCAAAAACGGTTTTCAAGCCGAACCTGAAATCCTCGTCAGCGCTTCAAGCGGCTCAATACAAAGTGGTAGGGGTTCTAATGAATGCCTACCGCAAGATAAGCGGAGACCACCAACAATGAAGCTCACAAGACGAAACGCGTTGATCGGACTCGGATCGCTCGTTGCAGGCAGCGGTG
>JAZKSZ010000070.1:0-10140 GCA_036625795.1 Haloarculaceae archaeon | reverse complement strand
GACCAGCGTACAGCACATCCCGACCAGCGTCGACTTGCCGGCGCCGTTGGGGCCCAGCAGGCCGAACAGTTCGCCCTCCCTGACGGCGAACGAGAGGTCGTCGACAGCGACGGTGTCACCGAACTCCCGGCGGAGCCCGTCGACACGTATCGCCGCCATCGCTCAGGCCGGCCGCGGGGCCAGCGCCCCGAGGTCGTAGCGCACGCCGGTCAGCTCTTCCGAGACGTCCCAGAGCCGCTCGGCGGCGTCCTCGTCGTAGGACGCGTCGCTCGACTCCTGTCTCTCCGGCGGGCCGCGCATCCCCAGGAAGCCGCCGGGCCCGTAGTAGTCCCCGCCCTCGACGTCCGGCGCCGTCGCGGCGTACAGCATCGGAAGCGCGCCCTTCGCCGCGGACTGTGCGAAGACGGTGTTTGCGACTTTCATCAGCCCGTACCGGACCCGGGAACCCGACGCCTCCGGACCCCGGTACTGGAGGTTCGTGTCGGCGTAGCCGGGGTGACAGGCGACGCTCGTCGTTCGCTCGACGCCCGCGGCCTCGAGCCGGCGCCGGAGCTCGTAGGCAAAGAGCAGGTTCGCGAGCTTGGACTGGCCGTAGGCTCCCCACTTGCCGTAGGAGTCCTCCCGCTGGAGGTCATCGAAGTCGAGTTCGCCCATCTCGTGGGCGCCGCTGGACTGGGTGACGACGCGGCTCTCGCCCGCGCTCGTGACCAGCCGGTCGAGCAGGTGGCCGCTCAGCGCGAAGTGGCCGAGGTGATTCACGCCCAACTGGGTCTCGAAGCCGTTGGCGGTCTCCGAGCGCGGGATGGCCATCACCCCGGCGTTGTTACAGAGGACGTGCAGTTCGTCGTAGCTGCCCCGGACGCCCGCGGCGAAGTCCCGCACCGAATCGAGGTCAGCGAGGTCACACTGGCGCACGTCCAGCGAGGCATCCGGGATGGCCTCGCGGACCTCCTCGGCGGCCCGCTCGCCGCGCTCGGCGCTCCGGCAGGCCATCACGACGGTCGCGCCCGCTCGGGCGAAGGCCTTCGTCCCCTCGAAGCCGATCCCGCTGTTCGCGCCCGTCACGACCACGCGCTCGCCGTCCATCGCCGGCATATCCTCGACGTTCCAGTCAGCCATTACCGGAGCCAGGGCCCGAACGCGTACAAGCCCGTCGACCGCGGAACAGGGCCTCTCAGCCGGGCCGGAGCGAGCCGGCGACCGGGCGCAGGCTACCGGTTGCCACGAGGAACGCGCGGGTGCCCAGACAGGCCGTGAACGCGACCGTCCCGAGTTTGCCGCCGAAGCCACCGAAGTACGGTGTGACGGCCACGAACAGCACGCCACAGAGCAGGCCCGTCCCCAGCATGACCCGCTCGTCGGGCAGCCGGTCCGGGCGCGCCATGCCGGCAAAGGAGGCACAGAAGGCGACGGCCGCGACCGCCTCCCCCGCCGCGAGCAGCGGCGGGGCGACCAGCCCGGCGGTCAGGCCAACGATGCCCGAGCCGACGACCGGACCGTGCTCGAGCCGGACGCTCGCCACGAACGTCGCGACTGCTGCGGCGCCGGCGCTACCGACCAGGAGCGCCGCCGTCCCCAGTGCGGGAGGCGGGGCCGGCGCCGCCGGGCTGGAGCCGGTCGCGACTACGACGGTCCCGCAGCCGACGAACGCCGTCGTCCCGAGCTTGCCGCCGAAGCCGTCGAACAGTCCCGACGCGAGCACGAACACCACGCCGGCAGCGAGCCCGGCTGCCGTGACGGTGGCATACGACCCCAGCACCTCCGTGCCGGCCATCCCGACGAAGGAGCCACAGTAGGCCGGCACCCCGTACCTGGGTAGCGCCAGCCCCGCGACGAGGCCGAGCAGAGCCGAGCCCACCACGACGCCGAGGTCGGCCTCGACCGCGAGCCAGCGGGTCACCGGTGCCCCGGCGGTGACCGCGAGCGCGTTCGCCGCGTCCTCCCGTCCCGGCGTGGCCAGGTCGCCAGCCACCACCCGCCGGGTCTCCCGGACGGTGAGATACGCCACCGCCGAGAGCACGCCGATGGCCGGAACCACGGAGAAAAACGGCGACCCGACGGTCGGCACTGTCACCCCGTAGACAGCGGTGACGCCCATCGCGACGGCCGCAGTCGACAGCAGACCTGCACTGGCGACCCGAGCAGCGGTCCACACGGGCAGGCCTGAGGGATTCTCGCCGAACTGGCTCCTGCCGCGCTGTTTGGGGCTTTCACGGGGCGGGGTCAGGCCCGGGTCGCTGCCAGTTCCCAGCGGACAGCGTACAGCCAGGCGCCGACGCCGAGAGCGCCCGGAGCAAGGCGGATGCCGCCGTCGACGAACAGGAACCCGACCGTCCCGGCCACGCAGACGCCGACCGCGCCGACCGCCACCCACCGGGACACCCGCGGGTGTGAGCGCCCGGGGTCGAGCAGGTCGGCAACCTCCACGACCCCCCAGGCGACCATCGCGACCGCGAGGCCGGGGCCCGCGGCCAACCGGCCGAACGGCCAGCCGGAACCGGCCGCTTCAGCGACCCAGCCGGCGGCGACCACGGTCGCCAGCCCGCCGGCAACGACCCCGAGCAACTGCTCCCCGCGGGTGGCGTCGAACAGGGACACCGCCGCGCCCGCCAGCACCGCACCGGCCACGACGGCGTCCGCGCTCACGACCCCCACCGGGAGCGCGAGGACGAGCGGGTCGCCGCCCGCCCGGAGGTACGGCAGCGGGGTCGAGGCGACCGCAAGCGCCGCACCCATGCCGGCGACGGCCTGCTCGCGAGCGGGCGGGTCCATCGCCTCACCGCCTCCGGGCCGTCCGTGGCGACGTCACTCGCCGGACCCGGCCCGGCGGGTCCACTTCGACTCGACGTCGCGGTTGGCGACGACGACCGTGTCGCCCTCGACCTCGAACCGGCTCTTCCGGAGGCCGATGCTCTTGACGGTCCCGGTGATGGAGCTGGCGGTGACGGTGTCGCCCGGGTTGAAGTCGGGGTCCCGGAGCAGGTAGATCCCGGCGACGGTGTCGGCGATCATGTTCGAGAGGGCGTAGGAGACACCCAGCGCGACGAAGCCGGCGGAGGTGCCGAGGCTCGTGGCGATCCCGCCCAGCCCGACGATGTCCAGCAACGCGAGAGCCGCCCCGAACCACAGGAAGACGGTGACGACGAGCACGCCGAAGTCGGCGATGAGCTGCTGGTCAGAGGGGTACGTCCGGTCCAGGACTGTCCGGACGAGCCGCTGGATGACCTGGATCCCCACGTAGGCCAGGACCAGAAAGACGACCCCGGAGATGATCTCGGGCAGGGAGTCGACGATCCCGTTGACGAACTCTGTGCCGGTTTCGCGGACGAGGGTCACACCGTCGGATGCCATCGTTCGGCCCTCGGCGGGGACGGACAAAACGGTCGGGGTCCGTGCGGGAGGGATGGGTCGGACCCCCACGCCCCTCAGGGCTCGAACCGCCACTCCCCGTCGTCCTCGCCCCACTCGCCCTCGGCGCGGTAGTAGATGAAGATGGCCGCCATCGCCAGCGCACAGCCCAGCTCGATGAGGCCGATAACCATGACGAACCCGATCCCCTCGACCCCGACCGCCTCGCCAGCGGCTGGCGGGATGAAGAAGGCAAGCATGGCGACGGCTGCCAGCCCGAGAAGGGCCACCCAGGCGTGGGTCGGGAGGAAGTCGCGCAGTCCCGCCATGGTCTCGGCGCCGTTCAGGCTCCCTGTTCGGGGTCGGCTGCGAGCGCGCCGAAGCCCGCGAGCCGATACGCCCGCGAGTCGGTACAGTCCTCGACACCTGCAGCCAGGTCCCCGACCGCACAGTTGTACCGGTGCTGGAAGGAGTCGTAGCGCTCGACCGCCGCCACTGCTTCGAGAACTCCCTCGGCGCTCACGGCCTCCTCGTAGTCAGCACAGAACGCCGCTGCCCGCTCGGCGGCCGTCCGCGCCGTCCCCTCGTCGGCCCCGAACTCCGAGGCGAACTGCCCGTTGAGCCGCCCCTGGATATCGGTGTCGTCCTCAGTCATGTTTCCCTCTTCGGGCGCGGCTCACCTGGGCTTTTTGGGTCCGCCGGAGCGGTGGGCAACGACGGCGTAGAACGGGTCGGACCCACGACCGGGTTGCTCGCGGACCGTCTCGACGCTCTCGAAGCCGGCCGCCCCGACGTACTCGCGGACGAGGTCGGCACGCCCGTCCATCGAGCGCGTCCGCCAGGCCCGGATTGCCTTCGTGGGAAACATCCGGTTCGAGAAGCTCACCACCAGCACGCCCCCGGGTGCGAGCACGCGCCGGAATTCGGAGAACACCGCCGCCGGGTACTGGAGGTACTGGACGGAGACCGCACAGAGCACGGCGTCGAACGCGTCGTCGGCAAGCGGCAGGGACTGGTCGGCGTTGAAGTCCTGGACGAACCACTCGTCGAGGGCGCCGTTGGCCGCCAGCTCCGCCCGGTTGAGGCCGTGCCCGACGACCCGCGCGAACTCGACGTCCGGGAGGTGGGAGACGTGGCTACTCATGGCGTCGAAGACCCGGTCCCCCGGGTCGAGCAGGTCCGCGTACAGCGCGGTCAGCCGGTCGAGGAAGGCGTCGTCGACGTGAGTGACGAACCGTGGCCGGTCGTAGAAGGCGGTGTCCGGGCTGGTGTCGACCTTCTCGCGGTCGCCCTCGGAGAGGACCATATCCGGTCCAGGGGCCGAAGGCGATTGAAGCCTGTGCCGTGGCGGCGGCAGGCGGGTCGAGCCGGTGGGTCCGGGGAACACCGGAGTCGGCCGGGTGTCTCAGGAGTGGCCGGGCGGGTCGACCAGCACCCCGGGGTTCATCACGTCTGCCGGGTCGAGCACCCCCTTGATGGCCTGCAGGGCCTCGCCGTAGTTGTCGGGGATCTGCTCGGCGTACCACTCCTTGTGGTCCCGGCCGACGGCGTGGTGGTGGGTCGGCGTGAGGTCGTACTCCATCACCGTGTCGAGGCCGGCCCGCTTGACCGACCGCCACTGCTCGATCCGGCGGTCCGGGTCGCGGTCGGCCGGGCCCATGAACGTGTAGTAGGGGGCGGGTCCGTCCGGGTAGACGTGGGTGAAGCGGGTGGAGACGTGACCCATCCCGCACTCTTCCTCGACGGCCTCGGTCATCGACCCGAGCATCGCCTCGTGAAAGTCGGGGAAGGCGTCCCAGGTGACCGCCGTCTCGACGGTCCCGCGGACGACAGCGAGCGGGATGTTCGCGCTCGGGGCGCCGCCCATCTGGAAGGCTGCGCCCCACCGCGCCACGTCCGAGTCCTCCGGGCGCTCGCTGCCGAAGCCGGGGCCGTAGTGGTCCGGGCCGTCCGGACACTCCCCGCCGACTTCCCTGCAGATCTCGAGCGCACGGTCGAGTGCGTCGTCGGTCGGGTGGTCGGCGGATTCGAACCCCAGCACGACCAGCTCGCGCTCGATGTCGGAGAGGCCGTACATGCTCGTCTCGACGCGGTCGTGCAGCCGGCAGTTGGCGGGCGCGAGTCCGGCCTGGACGACCCGACGGATCCCCTCGGCGGCCGCGGGGACGCCGTCGAAGTAGACCGCGGCGTCCGACCGGTACGTGGGCCGGGGCTGGACCTGCATCCAGGCTTCGGTTACCACACCCAAGATCCCCTCGGAGCCACAGACCAGCCGGTCGGCGTCCGGGCCGGCGCCGTGGGCGGGCAACCGCTGGGTCTCGAAGACACCCGCCGGCGCGACCATGCGGACGCTCTCGACGAGTTCGTCGATGTGGGTGTACCGGGTGGCGTAGTGACCTCCGGAGCGGGTGGCGATCCACCCGCCCAGCCCCGACAGGGGGTACGACTGGGGATAGTGGCGCAGGTGCAGGTCGTGCTCGCCGAGTTGGTCGTTGAGGGCCGGCCCGAGCGCGCCGCCCTGGATCCGGGCGGCCCGCGAGTCCTCGTCGACCTCCAGCACCCGGTCGAGTTCCCGCAGGTTCAGCGCGAGCGTCCCGTCGTAGGCCGCCCGCAGGTCGTCCTCCGGGGGGCCGCTGCCGCCGACGACGCCGGTCCCGCCGGTGACCGGCGTGACCGCGACGTTCGCCTCGGAGGCCCAGGCCAGGGTCTCGGCGACCTCGTCTTCGGTCCGCGGGCGAGCGACCAGGTCCGGCGCCGGCGAGAAGTCGCCGTGGAAGGCGCGGATGTTCTCGGGTTCAGCCATCCCGTAGGTGTGGCGCATCCGCGGGCCGCGGTCGGCGGTGCAAAAGTCGGCCAGCCGGTCGGGGACACCGACCGCAGGCTCGGGGACCGTCGCCTCCTCCGGCGGAACCGGCTCGAGGACGGGGAGGTCCGGAAACCCCAGTTCCTCCTCCATGAACGCCTTCTGCTCGCGGAGGGTATCGCCCGCGGGCATCTCCCCCTCGAAGCCCCACCCCCACCGACTGCGGGTTTTCGCGCTCATCGTCCCCTCCCCGTCCGTGTCGTCGGTCGGACCGTCCGATACTGTTTCGCGGTAGCACGTTGCATGCTTCGGCCGTCGGTGCCGGCGGGAATAAAGCTATGCCGACCCGGTGGCGGGGGTGTCACTCCCGTCTGAGCGCGTCGATGGGGTCGACCCGGGCGGCCCGCCAGGCGGGGTACAGTCCCGAGAGCGCCCCCACCAGCAGCCCGACGGCGATGGCGACACCGACCCACCCCAGGGGGACGGTCAGCCCGATGTCGGCGTACTCGGTGGCTACCCAGGCGCCCGCGAGCCCGACCGGGACGGCGACCAGCGCGCCGAGCGCGCCCAGGAGCGTCGCCTCGGTCAGAAAGAGCACGAGCACGTCGCGGTTGGTCCCGCCGACGGCCTTCATGATCCCGATCTCGCGGGTGCGCTCGGTGACGCTGACCAGCATGATGTTGGCGATGCCGATGGCACCGACCAGCAGCGAGAGCACCGCCAGCCCGGTCACGAAGCGGGTCAGCCGGCCCACGAGTTCCTCGAGGCTGTCAGCGATGTCACCGCTGGTCCGCGCCGAGAGCTCGTACCCCGGCGGCTGGAGCGCGGCGGCGTCCGACCCCGCGAGGTACTCCTGGACTGCGGCCTGCGTGGCGGACAGGTCACCCGGGTCGGCGACGACGGTCACCTGGAGGTAGGCCCGCTGGTTCACCCCCAGCGCGGGGCTCTCGACGACGGTGTCGTAGAACGGCTCCGTCGGGAAGTAGAACCGGGCCCGCGAGACGAACGACTGGAAGGGGAGTTCGGTCCCCGTGCTGTTGACGACGCCGACGACGGTCACGGTGGTCGTGTCGCCGTTCCGGCGGGTCACCCGGAGTTCCTCGCCGACGGAGAGGTTCCGGTCGAAGGCCGTCCGGGCGCGCTCGTTGACGACGACCTCCTGGGCCCCGGCCTCGAAGGGCCGGCCCGCGAGGAAGGTCGCCCCCTCGAAGGCCGCCGGCGTGGTCGCCGTCACCTGCTGGCGCCCCACCGTGTCGTTACCGTAGGTCAGCGCGCTCACCGGGAGATTCCCCTGGGGAACGACCCGGACCGCGCCGTCGACCGCCCGGAGCTGTGAGACGTCGTGTTCGGTGAAGACGGGCCGGGGGGCGTCGGGCGGCCCCCCGTCGTCGGCCGGCGTCGAGAGCAGGTAGATGTTGTTGGCACTCGAGCCCTCGACCTCGCCGACGATGTCGGCTTTCAGGCTGGCGCCGACGGTCACGAAGGTCACCACCGCCGCGATGCCGACCACGACCCCCAGGACGGTCAGCACAGAGCGGAGCCGATGGGAGCGCAGCGACCGGACCGCGATGCTGAGTGTCTCCCGGACCTCCATCTCAGGCCTCCCCGTCCCGGTCGCCGTCGCCGAGTTCCTCGATGCGCTCGACGACGCCGTCCCGGACGTGGATCACCCGGTCGGCGTGCTCGGCGATGCGGCGCTCGTGGGTCACCAGCAACACCGTGTTCCCCGCGGCGTGGAGCTCGTCGAGCAACCCCATCACCTGCGCGCCGGTGTCGGTGTCGACGTTGCCCGTGGGCTCGTCGGCGAGCAACACGGCGGGGTCGGGCGCGAGTGCACGAGCGATGGCGACCCGCTGGCGCTGCCCGCCACTGAGTTCGGTCGGCTTGTGGTTCAGCCGGTCGTCCAGGCCGACGTCGGTCAGCAGTTCCTCGGCGCGGGCCCGGCGCTCGCCGCGGTCCCACCCCTGAAAGACCAGGGGGAGGGCGACGTTCTCGACGGCGGTCAGCCGCGGGAGGAGGTTGAACGTCTGGAAGACGAAGCCGACCTCGCCGCCCCGGACCGCGGCCCGCTCGCGCTCGGAGAGCGCGCCGAGTTCGCGCCCGCCGACGGTCACCGACCCTTCGCCCGGGGTGTCGAGCCCACCGACGAGATTCAAGAGCGTGGACTTGCCCGAGCCGCTGGGGCCCATGACCGCGGTGTAGGATCCCTCCGGGAGCGACAGCGAGACGTCGACCAGCGCCTCGACGGTCTCGCCACCGAGTTCGTAGGTCTTCGAGACGCCCTCCAGCGCGACGACCGGCTCCGGTGTGTGTGCCGTCTCTGCCACAGCCACGATAGGGGTCGCGGGCGGATATATCTGTACGCCGGAGAGTCCGCCCCCGCCGGTCCGACCGGTCCGACCGGTCGTGTCCCGTCGGGAGCACTCTGCCAGCGAGCCAAACGCCGGACTCGACTGTCGCCGTCTCCGGTTCGACGTGACCGAACAGCTTGAGACGGCCGTCGCTTCACCTCGGGAATGCCCGCTGGGCGGTCCTCCGAACTCCGCGGGGTACCGAGACCGGAGCCTGGTTCGTCGGAGTGTAGTGTCGACGTTCCGTGGCCGTCTCTGTGCCGATTCCCAGCGTGCCCGTCTCAGGAGGCGACGGGGACTACTCCGTGGCTGCCCGGACCTCGGCAGCGACGTCCCCGAGGAGTTCGCGCGAGCGGCTCAGGTCCATGGGGTCCGCCAGGAACTGCGCGATGCCGTGGATGCAGTCTGCGTAGTTGTGGTGGGTGACGGGGACACCAGCCTCCTCGAGCCGCCGGGCGTACGCGGCACCCTCGTCACGGAGGGGGTCGAGGCCACAGGTGACCACGGTCGCCGGGGGAAGTCCCGCAAGACTCCGGGCCTGCAGGGGTGATGCGTACGGGTTCTTGCTGTCCGTCTCGTCGCGGAGGTAGTGGTCCCAGAACCACTCCATGTCGTCTCTCGACAGCAGGCCGCCTTCGCCGTTCTCCTCGTAGGACGGGGTGTCGAAGCTGTGGTCCGTGACCGGGTAGACCAGCACCTGATGAGCGATCTCCGGGCCGTCGTTGTCCCGGGCGAACAGCGCTACGGCCGCCGCGAGGTTTCCACCGGCCGAGTCCCCGCCGACGAACACGTTGTCCGTGTCGACCTGCATCGGCGTGGCGTTCTCGAAGACCCACTCGAGCGCGGTGTAACAGTCCTCGAGCGGCGTCGGGAACTTGTGTTCGGGTGACAGCCGGTACTCGACGGACACGACCATACAGTCGGCCTCGCTGGCCAGTACGCGGCAGGTTTCGTCGTGGGAGTCGAGGTCGCCGATGACCCAGCCGCCACCGTGGTAGTACACCAGGGTCGGGTACGGCCCCTCGCTTTCGGGGACGTACACCCGGACGGGGATCCCCTCCTCGCTGACCGACAGTTCCATCACGTCCCCGACTGGCTCCGGCTCCTCGGGCTCGGGGAACATCTCCTTGGAAAACTGCCGCGCCCCCGCTGGAGACAGCGAACTGAGCTCCGGCACCGGTGTGGCTCCCATCATTTCGAGCAAGCCCGCGATCTCCGGATGCGGTTCGTCTGCTGCCGCCGCCATTGGTTGGTCTACCGACATTCCCATACACCGTCAGGACGGAGTCGAATAAACTTACTCCCCCAGTCAGTCGAGGGCGTCGAGGCGGGATGCTATCCGGGGGCCGGTGAGCGGGCACGCCGACACGGCCAGCAACCACTTCCGGCTACGCCATCTCCATCAGGTCGACGAGGTCCATGTCGGGGTCGGCGTGCAGCAGTTCCATGGCCTCGAAGATACCGAGGTCCGGTTTCTCCCCGCTCTGACCGAGTTCGTCGAGCGAGTTCGCGAGGGTGTATCCCTCGTATCCCTTCTGTTTGACTTCGCGGATGATGTCGTGGTAGACGTCGACGCCCCCCGGGTACGGCGTGAACACCGTCGGCTTGTCGGGGATGTTCTCGTTCATGTACCAGGAG
>JAZKSZ010000069.1:0-10156 GCA_036625795.1 Haloarculaceae archaeon | reverse complement strand
GTGTACTCGGCGGCGTCGCTGTCGGCGACGTACTCCCGGTACCGGGAGATCGCGAACACGAAGATCATCACGAGGAACTGCGCGATGGTCCCCGCGATGATCCCGACGAAGAAGTCCGCCAGCCCGCGGTTGTCGCCCGCGAAGATGACGACGTACTGGACGACGATGCCGACCATCGAGGCGATGCTCTGGCCCAGGAGCATCATCACCACGTCGCGGTTGTTGATGTGTGAGAGCTCGTGGGCGAGCACCCCTTCCAGTTCGTCGCGTTCGAGCAGGTCGATGATCTCCTGGGAGACGACCACCACGCCCGCGCCCTTCCGGCCGACGGCGAAGGCGTTCGGCATCCCCATCTCGGCGACCATCAGCCGGGGCTTGTCGATGCCCATGTCGCGGCTGAGCTGTTCGACGGCGTGGTGGATCTCCTGGTAGCGTCCCTCCTCGGGCATGTCCTCCGCACCGACGCTGCGCAGCGCGGCCCACTTCCCGAACTTGTACTGGAACCCGACCAGCAGGATACTCCCCACTGCGAACAGGGCGAGTATCGACGTGTTCTGGCCGAAGGCCAGATACGCCAGCCCCGCCGCACCGGCGTAGAGGGCGAACAGGATGGTCCCGGAGAGGAGCATCCTGAGTTTCAAACCGATGTGTCGTACCATCATCTCCGCGTAGGGGATGGGCGGTAAAAAGGTGCCCGGCTCCCCGTACGGCCGACACACAACGTATAAACAGCTCCGCGTGGATATGTCGGATATGTACCACGGCGCCGGCCCGGTCCGCACGGCCCCTGCAGGCACTACCGGCCACGCCGTCGGTCCGTTCTCGAAACGCAAACGCGGGTCCCGGTAGGCTCGCGGCAGGCGTGGCGCCCCCGTCGCGGGCCGGTCCCAGTATCGACCGCAACTGACTCAACGCTACCGTTCCACCGCAGTAACATGGACTACGACACCTTCGGGGGCGTGTACCCGGCGATGTGTACGCCCTTCCACGACGACGGCAGTATCGACTTTCAGACGCTCCGCGAGGACGTCCGCCGCCTGGAGGCGGCGGGCGTCGACGGCCTCGTCCCCGTCGGGTCGACCGGCGAGTCGGCGACGCTGAGTCACGACGAACACGTCGAGGTCGTCGAGGCGGTCGTCGACGCCGCCGAGGACGTTCCGGTCATCGCCGGCAGCGGCTCGAACAACACCGACGAGGCGCTCTCGCTGTCCCGGCGCTCGGTCGAGGCCGGCGCCGACGGCCTCCTCCTGATCTCCCCGTACTACAACAAGCCCGAACAGCAGGGCTTCCTCGACCACTACGAGGCCATCGCCGACGCGGTCGACGTCCCACAGGTCGTTTACAATGTCCCCGGGCGGACGGGCCAGAACATCGAACCCGACACCGTCGCGGAACTGGCGACCCATGAGAACATCGCGGGCTACAAGGCCGCGAGCGGCGACCTCGGGCAGATCAGCGAGGTCGTCGAGAAGACCCGTGACGAGGAGTTCGACGTCCTCTCGGGTGACGACGGGATGACCCTCCCTGTCCTCTCGGTCGGCGGTACGGGTTGCATCAGCGTCGCCGCCAACGTCGAACCCGAACGGATGGGTGCCCTCGTGGGAGCCGCGCTGGCCGGCGACTACGAGACTGCCCGCGAGCACCACCACGAACTCGGGCCGCTGTTCCGTGCGATGTTCTGGGAGACCAACCCCATCCCGGTGAAGGCTGCTCTGGAGATCCGCGGGCACATGTCCAGCCGCCTGCGCTCGCCGCTGACCGACCTGACCGAGGAGAACCGCGAGCGCCTCGAGGCGCTGCTCGCGGAGTACGAGGCGTTCGACGGCACGGCGGGCGACAGTCCGGATAGCGACGGCGGAGGCGACGAGGGCGAGGTCGCGGAGGCCGGCCGATGAGGATCGGGGTCAGCGGGGCCGTCGGCCGGATGGGGCGAACCGTCGTCGAGACTGCCGCCGACCGCGACGACGTCGAGGCCGCCTTCGGCGTCGACGTCGACACCGACGGTGACGCCGGCGTCCCGCTCGTCGCCCCGGACGAGGCTGCCCACGCTATCGCGGAGTACGACCCTGCGGCTATCGTCGACTTCACTGTGCCCAGATCGACGGCGGACATCGCCGAGGTCTGTGCCGAGGAAGGTGTGGCGCTCGTGGTCGGCACCACCGGGCTGGAGGAGAATCACCTCTCGGTGGTCCAGGAGGCCAGCGGCGCGGCCCCGGTGCTGAAAGCGACCAACTTCTCGCGGGGCATCCAGGGATTTTTGCGCGCGCTCGGCCCCGCCCTGGAGGCGTTACCGGGCTACGACCTGGAACTGCTGGAGACCCATCACAATGGCAAGCGTGACGCCCCCAGCGGGACCGCGAAGACCATCTTGGAGACCGTGGCCGAGCACCGCGACTTCGAGACGGTCTACGGCCGCGAGGGGATCCAGCCCCGCGAGGAGGGCGAGGGCGAGGTCGGCGTGCTGGTCCGGCGTGCCGGCAACGTTCGCGGGGAACACGAGGTCATCCTGGCCGACAACGACGAGGTCCTGACCCTGACTCACCGCGCGGAGGACCGCGCGGTCTTCGCGGAGGGCGCACTCGACGCCGCGGTCTGGCTCGCCGGCAGAGATCCGGGTTGGTATACCTTCGGGGACGTGATCGACGACCAATGAGCCTGCAATCCGAGGTCGAGGCGCTCTGGGAGCGCTATCAGGCGGGGCTGACGGCGGCCGACGCCGGTAGCGACGAGCTGGCGACACTGGACGCGTTCCTGGACGCCCTCGAAACCGGCGAGGCCCGGGCCGCAGAGAAGACCGGCGGCGAGTGGGAAGCCAACGAGTGGGTCAAGCAGGGGATCCTGCTGAACTTCGGGCTCCGGGGGATCGAAGCCCGGGAGCACGGCGGCGTCACCTACAACGACGTCCTGCCCCTCGCCGACACCGCCGACCTGGGAGCGCGTGGTTCGCGCAACACGCCCGACGGCACCGTCGTCCGGCGCGGCGCGAACCTCGGCGAGGACGTCATCATGATGAGTCCCTCCTTCGTCAACATCGGCGCACGGGTCGGTGACGGCACGCTCGTCGACTCCTGTGATACCGTGGGGTCGTGTGCCCAGATCGGCGCCGACGTCAAACTCGGCGCGAACACGCTGGTCGGCGGCGTGCTGGAACCGGTCGAGGACGCACCCGTGATCATCGAGGACGGCGTCTCCCTGGGTGCGGGGACGCGGGTCACCTCCGGCTTCGTCGTCGGGGAGGGGAGTGTCGTCGGCGAGAACACCCTCCTGACCCCCCGCATTCCGGTCTACGACCTCGTCGAGGAGGAGGTCGTCTACGGCCATTTACCGCCCGAACGGCGTGCGTTCATCCGCTATGTCGAGTCGTCGGTCGGCGACCACGACCTCTTCGACGGGGGTGCCTACAAGCCCGCCGTCGTCGCGACGGACGTCGAGGAGGAGACCCTGGAAGCGACCGAACGGGAGGACGCGCTTCGGGAGTGAGATGACCGGACAACCCGCCTACCGGCTGGCCGACTGGGACGAGGACCGGCTCCTCCGACTGGCCGAGGAACACGCCACGCCGCTGTACGTCCTCGACCTCGACCGCGTACGGGCGAACTACCGCCGCTTCGCCGAGGCCTTCCCCCACGCCCACGTGATGTACGCTGCGAAGGCCCACACCGGCCGAGCCGTTCTGGAGACGCTGCTGGCGGCGGGCGCGGACATCGAGTGTGCCGCCGCCGGAGAGCTCCAGCGGGCCGTCGAGGCTGGCGCGGACCCCGACACCCTCCAGTACACGGCGGTCAACCCGCCGGGCCGGGACCTGGACTACGCCGTCGACCTCGCGGCCGAGCACCCGGGCCTGACGGTCACGGGTGGCGCCGAGGACACCTTCGACCGGCTGGCCGAGCGCGGCTACGACGGTCGGGTGGCCCTGCGGGTGAATCCGGGCATCGGGACCGGCCACCATGAGAAGGTGGCGACCGGGAAGGACGCGAAGTTCGGGGTCCCCGCTGACCGGGTGCGCGAGATGGCAGCCGACCTCGACGAACGCTTCGACTTCGTCGGCGTCCACGCCCACGTCGGCAGCGGCGTCCTCCGCGAGGACCTTGACGACCATCTGGAGGCTATCGCCCGCATCGCCGACATGGCACGCGAGGCCGCGGCGGCCGGCGGCGACCTGGACTTCGTCGACGTCGGCGGTGGCTTCGGTGTCCCGTACCGCCCGGAGGAGGAGCCACTGGACATGGAGGAGGTTGCCAGTCGAGTCCGGGAGGCAGTCGGCGACCTCCCGGGACAGCTCAAACTCGAGCCCGGCCGGTACGTGGTCGCGGACGCCGAGTGCATCCTGACCCGCGTGAACACGGTCAAGGAGGCACCCGGGACGACGGTCGTCGGCGTCGACGCCTCGCTGGCGACGCTGATCCGGCCGGCGATGTTCGACTCGTACCATCACATCAGGAATACATCGGCGCCGGACCGTCCCGAGGAGCGCGTCTCGGTCGGCGGCCCCTGCTGTACCAGCGCCGACGTCTTCTGTACGGACCGGCCGGTCGCGCGCCCCGACCGTGGGGACGTGCTGGCCATCGGCAACGCCGGCGCCTACGGCTACGAACTCGCCAACCAGTTCCACTCCCAGCCCCGGCCGGCCGAGGTGGCACTCGACGGGGAGCAAGAGCGGGTCGTCCGCCGCCGCGAGACGCTCGCGGACGTGACCCGGCTGGAGCAGTAACACGGTAGCGGATTCCGGCTCCGCGGTCAGGAGATGTGGATCGCCGGCTTCCCGGGCTCGGCCTTCCGGGCCATCTCGCCGTCCTCGGCGCGCCGGACGGTCACGTCGGCCCCGAACTCGTCGTCGAGCAGCCAGGCCGCCCGGTCCAGCACCTCCCGCTCGGTGTCGGCGTCGAGTGCCGGCTCCAGTTCGCGGGCCCTGGTCTGCAGGTCCTCGGCGTAGGCCTGGGCGGCCTCGCCGTGTCGCCCGACGGCCTCGTCGTTCATCAGCAGGCCGACGATGGCAGCGTCGGGGTCGGCCTCCCGGGCCAGCCGGTGCGCGCGGTACTTCCACTCGGGAGCGAGTGCCACCTCGATGTGCTCGGGGTCCTCCAGCCCCGCCACGTCCACGATGTCCCGCACGTCCGCGCGCAGCGTGCCGACGAGACCTCGCTCGGCCGCGAAGGAGTCGATATCGTGTTCGACAGCCGGCCAGTCTGCCTCGACGGCCAACCCGCCGCCCCGGAGCATGTTCCAGACCTCCTCGCCGAGATAGGGCGTGATGGGGGCGACCAGCCGCGCGAGTGCGCGGAGCCCGCGGCGGTAAACGTCCTCGTTTGGCGTGTCGTAGGCGCGGTACTGACCCAGGAGGTCCGCGAGCCGGCGGACCTCCGTCACGGCCTGGTGGAAGCGAAAGCGGTCGTAGTCCTCGGCAGCCGCGAGCACCGTCCGGTCGACCTCGCGGGCGACGTACTCGTCGTGGGCCTCCCGCTCCTCCCGGACCGCCGCACGTTCGACGAAATCCTGCGCGAGCCCGTGGACCTGCTGCTGGAGGTCGTAGGCCGTGGAGACGTCCTTGGCGGTCCACTCGAAGTCCTGTTCGGGGTGGGCTGCCGAGAGCACGAACAGTCTCGTCGTCTCGGGGCCGTACTCGTGAGGGGCGACGACGTTGCCCGTGGTCTTGGACATCTTCTCACCGCCGTGGAGGACGGTTCCCTGGTTGATCAACCGCTGGACCGGCTCGCGGTGCTCGAGCAACCCGATGTCCGCCAGCGCCCGGGCGAAAAACCGGATGTACAGCAGGTGGAGCACGGCGTGTTCCTCGCCGCCGACGTAGGCGTCGACCGGGAGCCAGTCCTCGGCCAGGTCGGCGTCGAAGGGAGCGTCTCCGAGACCCGGCGAGAGGTACCGCAGGAAGTACCACGAGGAGTCGACGAAGGTGTCCATCGTGTCCGTCTCGCGTTCTGCGGGGCGGCCGCAGTCGGGACACTCGGTCTCGACGAAACTGTCGGTCGCTTCCAGGGGGTTGCCGGTGGTCTGGACGAACTCGGGAAGTTCGACGGGCAGGTCCTCCTCGGGGACGAGCACTGGGCCACACTCCTCGCAGTGGACCACCGGGATCGGCGTCCCCCAGTAGCGCTGCCGGGAGATGAGCCAGTCCCGGAGCCGGTAGGTTGTCTCGGGTTCGACGTCCGGGAAGTCCTCGCGGATGCGCTCGCGGGCGGGGGCGCTCGCGAGGCCGTCGTACTCGCCGCTGTCGGTGAGCATCCCCTCGCCGGTGTAGGGCTCGCCGGGCAGGGGGTCGTGACCCTCGACAGGTTCGACCACCTGCCGGATCGGGAGGTCGTGCTCGAGGGCGAACGTGTGGTCGCGCTCGTTGTGCGCGGGCACGCCCATCACGGCGCCGGTACCGACGTCGTCGAGCACGTAGGCGGCGACGTAGACCGGGACCTCCTCGCCGGTGACCGGGTTGACCGCGACGGCGTCGGTGGCGACGCCGGTCATCCCCCCGTCACCGCGGGTCCGCTCGAGGTAGGCGGCCACGTCCTCGTCGTCCTCGGCCAGCGAGCCCGCGAGGTCGTGGCCCGGCGAGACCGCCACATAGGTCGCGCCACAGACAGTATCCAGCCGGGAGGTGAAGACGTCGACCTCGCCGTGGCCGGGCACCTCGAAGGTGACTGCGTCGCCCTCCTGCCTCCCGATCCAGTTGCGCTGGATCTCCCGGACGCTGTCGGGCCACCCCTCCAGGTCGTCCAGCCCCTCCAGCAGTTCGTCGGCGTAGTCGGTGATCGTGAAAAACCACTGGTCGAGTTCGCGCCGTCCGACCGGCGTCTCGCAGCGCCAGCAGACCTCCTCGCCGCCGTGGTCGTCGACCTGCGCGTCCGCGAGCACCGTCTCGCAGTCGGGACACCAGTTCACCGCCGCGGAGGTGTACTCGACCAGCCCTTCCTCGTAGAACCGGCGGAAAAAGTACTGGTTCCACCGGTAGTACTCGGGCTCGCAGGTGGTGACCTCGCGGGACCAGTCGTAGCCGAGGCCCAGCGACTCCATCTCCTCGCGCATCCGCTCGATGCAGGCCTCCGTCCAGGACTGGGGGTCGGTGTAGCGCTCGTAGGCGGCGTTTTCCGCGGGCAGGCCGAAGGCGTCCCACCCCATCGGGTGGAGGACGTCGTCGCCGCGCATCCGCCGGTAGCGGGCGTAGGCGTCCGTGATGGCGTAGTTGCGCACGTGACCCATGTGGAGGCTGCCGGAGGTGTAGGGGAACATCCCCAGCACGTAGGTCGGGTCGGCGGCCTCGCCCAGCTCGTAGACGTTCTCGCGGTCCCAGGCGTGTTGCCAGAACTCTTGGACCCGCGCGTGGTCGTACCCCTGTGGCATTTGCCCGGTATGCGGGGCCCGCGTATTTGATTGTTCGCCCGGCGGCTCTCCGTGCCTCCGGCCTGCCCTCGCGACCCTTCTCGACCGTGGCCCGCCCTGCCGCCCCGACCAACCGTTTTTATGCCGCCGGCCGAACCCCTGGTGTGGACTCCCTGGAAACGGAACTGGAGCGGGCGCGCGGACTCGACGTCGACGAGATGGCCGACGCCATCGAGACCATCGGCTTCGAGTGCACCCGGTGTGGCGGCTGTTGCAAGGCCGTCGAGACCGAGGACGGGACCGAGGAGCACACCGCGACGGTGTTCCCCGACGAGGTACGCCGGCTCCAGGAGGCCGGGGACGACGACTACGACTGGCGCGACGTCGCCCGGCCGATGCCGTTCGGGCTGACCGAGGGCGCGGATGGGCCGGAAGGCGAGACCTTCGAGTGGGCGCTCCAGACCGACGGCTGCGGTGACTGTGTTTTCTACGAGGAGCCCGACGGGGGTGGCGAGAGCGGGGATCCGGACGGTCCCGGTACCTGTACTGTCCACGGGGACCGGCCGCTGATCTGCCGGACCTACCCCTTCAGTGTCGCGCTGGGCGGGACCAGCCAGCCCATGGGCGAACCCGTCGACAGCGCGGGACCCGAGCTCCCGCGAGAAGACGGAACCGTCGCGGACGGTTCCGTCGACAGTGCTGGAATGGTCCGCGCCCACGAGTGCGAGGGGCTCGGCCGGGAGATCTCCCGAGCGGACGCGGAGGAGCTGGCGGCAACCCTGAAGGAGCGGGCGGTCCGCGAACTGGAGGAAGCCATCGCCGTCCGCGAGGCACACCGCCCGGTCGACACCGACGGCGTGGTCGTCCACGACTCCGAGGGAGCAAAGCGTCCCGACGGACGGCCCTACGAGTAATTCCACGGACGGCAACTACTATGGAGGATGACCGCCTAGATGTGTCCGGAGGTCTAGCTACCCTTGGAAATCTCGAATGAACTGCTGTGTCTGTTCAGTGCGGACGTCTCGGCCGACGGTGACCGCTACGTCGTCGAGGTACCGAAACGCGAGGTCGATACCGGCTCTGTCGAGGAGGGCCGGACCTACCGTGTCGCGCTCATCGAGGCCGGAACACCCCAGACGACCGTCTCCGAGGAGACGGAGAAGACCCCGGCAGACGAACCACAGCCGCCGGTCGAGCCCGGCGAGATCCGCTACGTGGAGATCGAGGACCTCGGCAAGCAGGGCGACGGCATCGCCCGCGTCGAGCGGGGCTACGTGATCATCGTGCCCGGCGCCGAGGTCGGTGAGCGCGTCAAAGTCGAGGTGACGGAAGTCAAGTCCAACTTCGCGGTCGGCGAGGTCATCGAAGAGGCGGTGTAGGGGTTTCCGCCCGTACCAACCGCCACTGGGAGCCTCGCTCACCCCCCGACACCGGCCCCGGGAAGCCCTGTTGTGACCTGGCCGTGCCACTATCGGGGATTTTTCAGCAAAAACCGCAGGACAGTAGCCTGTTAACCGTCCGTACCAAACCCTGTTTAGGTGTCTGCCCGCTACGCAGGGACATGAGCGCTACTGCCGACGCGAGCGGTGTCAGCCTCTCGGAGAAACAGCGCCGCATCCTCGAGCACCTCCGCAAGCACGCCGACGAGCAGACATACTTCAAATCGCGGCTCATCGGCGAGGCCGTCGGCCTCTCCGCCAAGGAGGTCGGGACGAACATGCCCGCCATCCAGCGCGGGGACTTCGGCCTCGAGGTGGAGAAGTGGGGCTACTCCTCGTCGACGACGTGGATGGTCACGCGCGCCGACGCGTGACCGCCCACGCGGGGTCACGCGTCATAAGTGAGTAGCTCGGGCGCCTCGGCCGCGAGTGCGGCGGCGCCTTCACCGAACGAGTCGGCATAGCGCACCAACAGGACCAGCAGCGCCTCGGGCTCGGCCAGCGCGTAGCCACCCTCCCGGGTGAGAATGCCGGCCCGTTCGAGGTCGGCGGCGTGGTTGCTCACCGTCGGCCGCGAGACGCCGAGCCGGTCGGCGATGGTGGCGGCGCTCGCCTCGGGGTCACGCAGCAGCTCGATGACCATCCGGCGGGGCGTCTCCCGGCGGAGGTACCCCAGCGCGACCTGCTGGAACTCGTCGAACTGCCCGGCCAGGAAGTAGCGTCGATAGTCCCCGTCCTTGCGGCTCTCGACGGTCCCGGCCTTCTCCAGTTCCCGGAGGTGGTACTGGGTCTCGCCGGTCCCAAGCTTCAGGTCGTCGCGCACCCGCGAGAAGTGCGCGCCGGGGGTCGCCCCGACGTAGCCGACCAGCGCGTCCCGGGTGTCGCTGTCGCTCGCGGTGGCCCCGTCACCGTCGGCGGACGCGGTGCCGGCAAAGCGCGAGAGCGGCGTCGCGGCCCCGAGCGCGGCGAAGCGACGTAGCGTCGCCCGCTTCTCGGGGTCGACACCGCTCTCCCCTTCCCCCCCGTCGCGGCTCATTAGGTGTCGCTACGTCATCCGCGGTAAAAAGGCTTGGTTCGGACTCGCTAGTTCGACCCGCTGTTTCCGTCCTCGGGGTTGAACTCCGCGCTCTCGGCGCTCTCCATCTCCTGGTCCATCTCCTCGATGACCTCGTCGGGGTCGCGGATGTCGGCGCCGGCCGACCCCTCCTTGACGGCCTGGGCCTGGGCCTCCATCTCCTCGATGTCCGCCTCGGCGTCCTTGTCGATCTGGCCGAGGATCTCCTCGATGTCGTCCAGCCCGAGCATCTCCCGGGTCTCCTTGTCGAAGTCGAGCCCCTCGAGCACGTGGCCGTTCTCCTTGGTGTCCGACCCCTGGAGGTGCTTGCCGTACC
>JAZKSZ010000068.1:0-10190 GCA_036625795.1 Haloarculaceae archaeon | reverse complement strand
AGTCCCGCCACTGGCTGCCCGCTGCCTGCTGCTATCTGCTGCCTGCCGTCTGCTGGCGTCTGCCTGGCGTCTGCTGCATGCTGCCGGCCATCTGCTGCTATCTGCTGCCGGCTGCCTGCTGCCCATTACTCGTTTCTCCCACCGGCCACCGACAGCCTCATGCAGTTGTGTCCGCTCAGTTCCGACACGATGATGCTCCCGACCCACGCCCTCGCGGGGATGGCGCTGGCGGTCCCGGCAGCGCTGGCGGTCCCGGAGCTGGCCGGCACGGCACTTCTCGCCGGCTTCCTGGGTGGGGTCCTGCCGGACCTCGACCTCTATGTTGGCCACCGGCGGTCGCTGCACTTCCCGGTGTACTACACCGCGCTGGCCGCCCCCGCGCTGGCGGTCGCGGCCCTGCACCCCGCGGCCTGGACCGTCGGAGCGGCGCTCGTCCTCGCCGGGGCGGCCCTGCACAGCGTGACCGACGTCCTCGGGGGCGGCCTGGAGCTGCGCCCCTGGGAGGGGACCTCCGAGCGGGCCGTCTACGACCACTACCGCGGCCGGTGGCTCGCCCCGCGGCGCTGGGTCGACTACGACGGCTCGCCCGGCGACCTCCTGCTCTCGATAGGGCTCGCGGTCCCGCTGCTCTCGGTGACCGGTGGCCCGTTCACCGTGCTCGTGGCCGGGACCGCGGCCGTCGCGGCCGTCTACGCGGCCGTCCGGCGAGTCCTCCCCGCCGTCGCCACCGCACTCATCACTGTCCTCGCCGAGTGGCTGCCGCCGGGACTGCTCGCGCGCGTCCCCGACCGCTACCGGGAGGATGCGCCCGGTTCCGACACTGCCCGGGAGGCTCCCCCGGCATCGGCGCCCGACCGGGACCGTCCGCGGACCGACCTCGCGGACGCCGGCGGGGAGTAACCTTACGGGCTGTCGGTGAGCGCCTGGAGTATGCCGATCGCCCTGGCGACCGCGCTCGTGGCGCTGCTGCAGGTCGGCATCCTCGCGGTCCTGGCCGTCGCGGTCCGGCAAGGCAACGGCGCAGCGGCGGTCAACGCCCTCGGCGCGTTCGTGCTGACAGTCCTTCCGACGGCGCTTTCGTGGCTGGGCCCCGCCGTCGTGCTGGGGCCGGAGCTACTGCTGTGGCTCGCGGCCGCGGGGCTGGTTCACTCGGTCGGCATGCTCGGGCCCTACGACTCGGTGTGGTGGTGGGACCACCTGACCCATACCCTCTCTGCCGCGCTGGTCGCCGCACTGGTCTACGCCGCCGCGCTCGTCGCGCTGCCGGCCTTCGGACTCCCCGTCGACTCCGCGACGGTCGCGGCGGTGACGGTCGGGCTCACGTTCGGCGCCGGGGTCTTCTGGGAATTGCTCGAGATCCTCGCCCGCGCGGTCGGCGAGCGATACGGCGTCGAGCCGGTGCTGGTTCAGTACGGCTGGCGCGACACCGTCGCCGACCTCGTCTTCGACGTCGTCGGCGCGGTGCTGGTCGTCGCGCTGGACGTCCGGGTGTTTCTGGGCCTCGCCGAGCGCCTTCCGGGGACAAGCCGGGCGGTACTGCTGGTTGGGGGCGTCGTCCTCGCTGGCTCCCTCGTGGTCGGGTTACTGGTCTGGGCCAGGTCGTCCCGGTGAGGGTAGGTCGCTGTCGGGCGTGTCGGCGGGGAGGTACCGCCTGATGGCGAGGACGACCGCGACGTAGCCGGGGAGCGCGAGGGCGACGACGGCGCCGATGAGTCCCCAGTCAGCGAGCCCGAGCGGGACGGTCCCGAAGTACGCCGAGAGTGGGGTGTACAGCACCGCCAACTGGAGCAGCGCGGAGGAGCCGACCGCGAGCGCGAGCCAGCGGTTCGACAGCGTCGGCGTCTCGCGGAACCACCGGATGACGTACAGCTTGGCGAACTCGATGGCGACGAAGCCGGTGAACACCATCGTCATCGCGTAGGGGGTGATGGCGGCCGCGCCGTCGAGAGCATATATCATCAGCCCCAGCATGACCGCGACCGAGACGGTCCCGGCGCCGCCGATGAATCCGAGCATCTGGCCGCCGATGATCCCCCGGTCGGGGTCCCGGGGCGGGCGCTCCATCACGTCGCCACTCTGTGGGTCAGCGCCGAGCGCCAGCGCGGGGAGCCCGTCGGTCAGCAGGTTGATCCACAGCAGCTGGACCGCCGGGAGCACGAGGTAGCCCAACAGCGAGGCCAGGAAGACCAGCGCCACCTCCGCGACGTTCGCGCTGAGCAGGTAGGCGACGAACTTCCAGACGTTGTCGAAGATGGCCCGCCCGCGCTCGACGGCCCGCTCGATGGTAGCGTAGTTGTCGTCGAGCAGGACCACGTCGCTGGCCTGCTTGGCGACGTCGGTGCCCCGGACCCCCATCGCGACGCCGATGTCGGCGTTTTTCAGCGCCGGGGCGTCGTTGACGCCGTCGCCGGTCATCGCGACGACGTGACCGTTGGCCTGGAGCGCCCGCAGGATCCGCACCTTGTGCTCGGGGGAGGTCCGGGCGAAGACGTCGACGGCCTCGACAGCCTCGGCCAGTTCCTCGTCGCTGGCTGCCGCCACCTCGCTGCCCTCCATGACCCGCTGGCCCATCCCGAGTTCGCCGGCGACCGCGGCCGCGGTCCGGACGTTGTCGCCGGTCACCATCTTCACCCCGATGCCCGCCCGCTCGGTGGCCGCGAGCGCGTCGGCGACCTCTTGCCGTGGCGGGTCGATCATCCCCGCCAGCCCGAGAAAGACCAGCTCCCCCTCGACGTCGCCGTCCTCGGCGTAGGCCACCGCGAGCACGCGCAGGGCGTCGTCGGCGAAGGCCCCGACCTGCTCGCGGACCCGCTCGGCCACCTCGTCGGTGAGCGGTGCCGGCCCGTCGGCGGTGAGCACCTGCGAAGAGTTGCCGAGGACGACCTCGGGCGCGCCCTTGACGTAGCCGACATCGCCGTGGACGGTCCCCATCCACTTGGTCTCCGAGGAGAACGGGACCTCGTCAGTCCGGGGGTGGGCCTCGCGCAGGGCGTCGACGTCGATCCCCCGCTCGTCGGCGGCCGCGACCAGCGCCCGCTCGGTCGGGTCGCCCTCCTCCAGGGTGGCGTCGTTGCACAGCGCGCCGGCCCGCAGCAGTCGGTCGACCCGGTCCGTATCGGCACCCACCTCGCCGTCTGCGGGCGTCTGTGCCGACCCGCCCGTGGCGTCCTCCGCACTCGCGTCGCCTGTGGCATCCCCCGCACTCGTCTCGCCCGGGGTGCCGCCGTCGGCCCTGCTCCCATCGAGCTCGTGGACCGCGTCCGCGACCCACACCCGGCTGACGGCCATCTGTCCCTCGGTGAGCGTCCCGGTCTTGTCGGTGCAGATGACGTCGACGGCGCCCAGCGCCTCGACCGCTGGTAGCCGCCGGACGAGCGCGTTCTCGTCGGCCATCACCCGCACCCCGAGCGCGAGCGTCAGGGTCACGACGGCCGGCAATCCTTCGGGCACCGCGGCGACTGCCAGCGACACCGCGGTCAGGCCGGCCTCGACCGGTGCGGTCCCGCGGAGCAACAGCAGCGGGACGACCAGCGCCGCCAGTACGACCACACCGAGCCCGAGCCGGCGGCCGAGTTGGTCGAGTTCGCCCTGCAGCGGTGTCCGGGTCTCCTCGGTGGCCGCGAGTTCGCGGGCGATCGCGCCGACCTCGGTGTCCATCCCGGTCCCGGTGACGACTGCGACGGCGCTGCCCCGGGTGACGTTGGTCCCCTTGTAGACCATGCTGTCGTGCTCGGCGACCGGGGCGTCGACGGGGACCGGCTCCGGCGCCTTCGAGACCGGGACGCTCTCGCCGGTCAGCGCCGCTTCGTCGACCTCGAGGTCAGTCTCCTCGAGCAGTCGCGCGTCCGCGGGAACGACGTCGCCGCTCTCGAGTTCGAGCACGTCCCCGGGGACGAGTTCGGTCGCGTCGACCGCGACGGGCTCGCCGTCCCGCCGGACGGTCGCGGTCGGCGCCGTCAGCTCCCGCAGTGCCTCGAGGCTCCGTTCGGCGCGGTAATCCTGGACGAAGCCGAACGCGCCGTTGGCGAGCACGATGACGGCGATCAGCACGGCGTCGACGGCGTGCCCGGCCCAGACCGAGAGGCCGGCCGCGGCAAGCAACACCCAGATGAGGACGGAGTCGAACTGCGCGAGGAAGATGGAAAGCGGCGTGCGCTCGTCGGCCTGCTCGACCTCGTTCTCGCCGTGCTCGGCGAGCCGGCGCCGCGCCTCCTCCGGGGAGAGTCCCTCGGGGTCGGTGTCGTGTGCCGCCAGGACCGCCTCGGCCGGCTCGCTGTGTGGCGTCTCGGTTGCCGGGTTGTCCGCTCCCACGGTGGCGTCGCTCCTGGCTTGCTTTCACTGCCGAGACATATAACCCCCGTCCCGAGACACGGGTACGGGGGGCAGCCGCCGGGAGCGACGACGAGACCCGGCACGTCGACCGTCCTGAGGACGCTCGAGGCGACGCTCCCGAGCAGCCCGCGTCCGAGCGTGGGTCGCCCGCGTGAGCCCATCACCACCCCGTCGATGTCGTTCGCTGTGACGTACTCGCGGACGCCGGCGGCCGCTCCGCCCCGTGCGAGGGCGCGCTCGACGGCGGAGTGCACCGGCAGCTCCGGGGCGAGGTCCCCGACTGCCTCGCCACGCCGTCGACGGCGAGCACGATGCGGTCGTACACGGGTGGGCGGTTCGGGGCCACCCTCTCCACCGTTTCCGCGGCCTCTCGAGCCAGCCATTATGAGGGGTGAACGTGTATGTCGAGACGAACGATGAACTTCGACGAATTCACCGGCACCGTTCAGCACAGACTCGAACTCCCGGGGACCGGCCAGACGGTCCGTGCCATCCGGGCGACGCTGATGGCGTTGGGCCAGCGGATCCCCGAGGGCAACGCCGAGGACCTCGCGGCCTCGCTCCCGATGGAGGTGCGGTGGTACCTCGCGGGCGCGGTCCAGGAGCACGGCCAGCGCTTCGACTGGTCGGAGTTCGTCTCCCGCGTGGCCGAGACCGAGGGGACCGACCACTCGGACGCAGCCTACCACGCTCAGGTGGTCGTCGACCTGGTGGCGTCGGCCGTCCCCGAGTCCGACTTCCAGCAGCTCCGCGACCAGCTCCCCGAGGCCGAGGACGACGAGAACTGGGGCAAGCTCTTCGAGCTGGTCGACGCCGGCGGCTGGGAGGGAACCCGCGGGGACTCGTAGCCACGCGGGAACGGCGAGCGACGAACCGGACGGAGCGGCGACAAACACTCTCGAAACGGACCGAACGGCGACGCGGGCGACAAAACGCGGCCGCCGACCCGCCCGTACTTCTTTGCGTCCCCCGGGAGAACATCCGCACACGATGTTCGAGGACATCCTGGTGCCGACCGATGGGAGCGACTGTGCGGCGGCGGCCGTGGAGTACGCCGCGGAGCTCGCGTCGCGGTACAGCGCGAGGGTCTACGTCCTGAGTGTCGTCGACTCCCGCCCGTTCGACGACATGCCCCACCGCGAGAACGTGGAGGCCGCGGCCGAGGAGACCGTCGCGGCGGTCCGCGACGACCTCGCGGACGTGGGGGTCACCGCCGAGACCGCCGTCCGGGTCGGGATCCCCCACCGGGAGGTGCTGGACTACGCCGCCGAGCGGGAGGTTGACCTGGTCGCGATGGGGACCCACGGCCGGACGGGCGTCGAGCGCTACCTGCTGGGTAGCGTCACCGAGAAGGTCGTCCGGCTCTCCGACGTCCCGGTGTTGACTGTCCCGGGGTCGGACGGGGCCGACGCCCGGTTCTCGGAGGTGCTGGTGCCGACCGACGGGAGCGAGCAGGCCGAGGCCGCGGTCGACGTCGGGGCCGACGTCGCCGACACGTACGGCGCCCGGCTGCACGCCCTCGCGGTGGTCGAGCCCATGTCGCTGGGCCTGGACGTCCGCTCCGAGATGCTTTCCGATGCCCTGGAAGATGCGGCCCAGGCGGCCGTCGAGCGGGTGGCCGAACGCGCCACCGCCGCCGGCGTCACCGACGTCGAGACGACCGTCAGATACGGTTATCCCTCCCGCGAGGTGCTGGACTACGTCGACAACAACGAGGTGGACCTGGTGGCGATGGGCACCCACGGTCGGACGGGCATCTCACGCTACCTGCTTGGCAGCGTCACCGAGAAGGTCGTCCGGACGGCTGGCGTCCCCGTGCTGACCGTGCGGGCGCCGGAAGCCGACGAGGCCTGACCCGGCTTCGCCAGGGGGGCTTTTGTTCCCGCCGGTCGTAGTTGTCCGCATGAGTGATACCTCATCAGCGGCGATGACCGCCGACGAGCGCGACGCGTTTCTCGGCACCGGCGGGACGGGCGTCCTCTCGCTTGCCGGGTCGGGCGAGGAGCCACCGCACACTATCCCGGTCTCCTACGGCTACGACGCCGAGGGGACGACCTTCTACTTCCGGCTGGCGGTCGGCCCCGACAGCGAGAAGGGCGAACTGGCGGACCGCCCGGTCACGTTCGTGAGCTACGGGCGGGAGGACACAGAGGAGAACTGGCAGAGCGTCATCGCGAAGGGGCGGCTGGAGGCGACCACGGAGGAGTCGGCCGCGCTGGAGTCACTCGAGGGACTCCAGCAGGTCCACATCCCGCTGGTGGACATCTTCGGCCGGCCCGCGAAGGACGTCCCCTTCGAGTTCTACCGGCTCGTCCCCGACGAACTGACCGCGCGCGCAGAGACGAGTACCGCCGTCTGACCGGCCTTTCGTTCTCCCGGCCACGCGGTGGAACTCGTCGTCTCCGGCCACTACTCCCGGGTGCAGTAGCAGGCTGACACGGTGCAGTACCGCGCCCCGCACCTGGCGGTCGACGATGCGCTCACGGACCGAGAACCCGTCAGCCAGCGGCTGCCAGCCGGTGGGAGACGACGAGCACCGTGCTGGCGAGAAACGCCATTACGCCGGCGACCAGGAAGACGGGCGTGTAGGTCCCGAAGGTGTCGAACCCGACGCCGGCGAGGTACGGCGCGAGCGAGCCCGCGATGGCGAAGGTGATGCCGGTCAGTCCGAACAGCGCGTTGAGGTTTTCGGTGCCGAACAGGTCCGCCAGCATGGGCGACAGGAGCGCGATCGCGCCGCCGTACCCGAGCCCGAACACGACGGTCACGGCGAGCAGAACCGTCGACGCCCCTGCGACCGCCATCCCGAGGCTACCGACGCCGATGAGCGCGCTACAGGCCGCCAGCGCGGGCGGGATCCCGACGCGGTCGGCAACCGGGCCCACGAGGAACTTGCCGGCCACGTTCATCCCGCCGAGGACGCTCACCGCAAGCACGCCGGCCTGCCGACCGATGCCCGCACTCGTCGCGAACTCCACCATGTGGGCGGCTGGGATACTGATCGGGATCCCGATGAGCAGGTACCCCAAAAAGGCAAACGCGAAGGCGCGGGACGTGGCGATCCCGGCGACATCGCCGAGCTGGGCGCGCCAGGCACCCGCGGCCTGCGTGGTGGGGGTCTCGGTGGGGAACTCGCGGCCGGTGTCGAGGTCCATCGCGGCCGGGTTGTCGTCGATCAGGAAGGCGACGAGCAGGAGTAGTGCCACCACGAGAACCGCCAGGCCCAGGTAGGCACGCTGCCAGCCCAACCGGTCGATCAGCGTCGACGCCAGCGGCGGGCCGACAATGATCCCGACCCCAGCGCCCGAGGTCGCGACGGCCGTCGCGAAGCCGCGCCGTCGCTCGAACCACCGGGGGATCGTGGCGTAGGAGACCACGTAGACGACGCCCAGCCCCGCCGCCGTCACCACGCCGTAGGCGAGGACCACGCCCAGAAAGCTTGGCGCCTGGCTCACGCCGACGAGCCCGGCCCCGACCACGAGGGCGGCGAGGGCAAAGAGCCGCCGGGTCCCGTAGCGGTCGATGACGAACCCGAGGGCGGCCGCGCCGCCGAAGGTGACGACCGTCTGCAGCGAGAGGACGAGCGCGGTGCCGCTGTGGCTGCGCTCGAACGCGTCGGCGATAAACCCGAAGAAGACGCTGAAGGAGTACATCGTCCCGAAGGTGATCATCGCGCCGAGAAAACAGCCGGCGACGACGACCCACCCGTAATAAATCCGGGTGCGCGCCAACCGCGTTCGGACCGTCCGGTCGAGCCCTGACCAGGCCATCGTTCGTCCGATGCAAGGCCCTGGTAGTTGAACGCCCCGGTACATTTCACTTTCTTGACCTGATCGGGGGCGGCCAAGAACGCTCTCGGCAGAAGGTATTAACTCAGCTGGAGTTCGGACTGTCTGGACAATATTTTATTCCGGAGGGACGGGCCACGGCGCTCGGTCCAGACATCCACCAGTTCAGGAAGTTGTTGGCCCCTGATGCGTTGGTTGGCCTCGACAGCCAGATAAGTATATTACTCCGAAGACTAATATGCTTGTGTATACGAGAACGCACATGACCGACGACCGCCCTGCCGACGTGAACGAACGGGTCACCGAGGAGTGGAAGGCAGACACCAGTCCTGGCGAGCGCGTGCGCACCGTGATGAAGCGGACGTACGACCCACAGTCAGCCGCAACCATCGCCGAGCGCGCCCTGACCTCGGAGACGACCGCACGCAAGTACCTGGACGTCCTCGCAGAGGACGGCTTCGTTGAGGCAGTTTCCCCGCCCGACGAACGTGGAACGTGGTACAAACGCGCCCCCCGGTCGGTCGTCCTCGAACGCGCGGGGCAGATCCTCGATTCGGTCGACGTCGAGACGCTGGCGGCACGCGTCACCGAACTTCGAGAGACCATCCAGGAATTCGAGGAGGCGAGCGGCACGGAATCGCCACGCGCCGCGGCCATCGCTGACACGGAATTAGACCCGGCGGCGATGATGGAGTGGCAGACGGCGCGTCGAAATCTGAAGCTCGCGCGGGCCGCGCTCGCACTCGCGGACGCGACCGAGACCATCGAAGAGACTGGTTCGGACGACCCCGGTGAGCCGGCAGACATTGTCGGGTGACGGGATAACGGACCCCGAGTCACACGCGCTCCGGGGTGCCATCGATGCGGGGACACTCTACGACTTCCGTGTCGAGTTCGAGCGCCTCGACCCTCTCGCGAGTGGGTCGCTGGACGACCCGGTGCACCCCGGTGAGCTGCGTCTCCAGCTCGACGACGGCATCGGCGAGGCGACACGCGCGACCATCACCGTCCGGTGGTCAGTCGGGGACGACTACAACGTTCACTACAGCGACGACACGGGGCGGAATCTCCGGTGGGATGTCCACCCTCACGAATACACCGACCCTGACGGTGACGCTCACTACCACCCCCCGCCGCACGCCTCGGCCGATGACGACGATGTCGACGCATCCTGTATCAGGGTCACGGAGACCGTCCTCGTCGCGCGTGCCGTCCACCAACTGTGGCGGGCTGGCTACGAGAGTGGGACGACCGGCCCGCTCAACGACGCGACCAACCCGCCCTGAGTGCGACCGATCTCTTTTGCTGATGGCGCACAACGTGGCTCCCGAGCTGTTCTCGGCCTATTGCTGCTCCCACAGCGTCTCGATGCGCTCTTCGATGCGATCGAGGACAAGCTGGCTCATATCACGATGGTCGGCCGGCCACCGGGTGTCCTCCGCGTCAGTGTGGCTGGCAGCTGGCGGCAAGTGAAAGTGATCCCGTGAGTTGTGCGCGTTCGGATGCCGGTCCCAGCGACACATCCACGTGCTATCCTGCCGGTCCTCTTGATAGTGGAGATTAAAATCGTCGTTGCGGTACCAGCGAATCTCGAACCGGGCGGAGACCTCGCCCGGGTAATAGTCATCCGATAGCTCGGCACGAAGGTACAATTTCTCTCCCTCGACGAGCGCCGCCGACTCGAACATGCGACTTCCGGCAAACCGGGCTCGAATCCGTTCCAACACTGACCGGTCTATCGGCGCAGGACTCGCGCCGTTGTCCGCCGGCACCATCCTCAGCTGTGCGAGGGGGCCGTCGATCCAGCGGCCTTTTGACGGGCTCGTTCATGGAGGCGACGCTCCTCGATGGCGGTGGCCCAGTCCCCGAGCTCCACGTATACGTCGTCAACCTGCTCCGCATCGAACTTGAGCACATCGACCTCCGCGGGTGAGTCGGCGCCGTAGTCGTCGCGGTACGCCTCGATCCGGTCGGTCAGCTCCGACACACGGCGTTGCAACTCCTCGACAGTGTGTTCCTGCGCCAGCTCGTTCACCCGCCGCCACTCGAAGTAGTCGTCGTTGCGCTCGT
>JAZKSZ010000067.1:0-10344 GCA_036625795.1 Haloarculaceae archaeon | reverse complement strand
AGCGTCAGGTCGCCGAGCAGCCCCCGGAGCGCGTCCCGGCCGACGAGCCCGATGGAGCCGGTGTGAAGCCCGAAGACGAAGGCCAGCGCGTGGAGGCCGGCGAAGACGGTCCCGGGTGGGGTGCCGGTGACGACGAGCAGTTCGGTCGTCCCCGCGACCAGCACCACGATGAGAAGCGGGAACGCCGCGAACCGGCCGCCGCCGAACAGCCGGCTGTGCAGACGCCACTCCTCGCGGAACATCTCGACGAACACCCGGCGGGTCCGCCCGTCAGTCATGGGTACGCGTCCTCGGTGCGCTCGACTCCGCTGTCGTCCCGTCGTCCCTCGAGCACGTCCTCCGCCCCCACTCCGACAGCGTCCATGAACACGTCGAGCAGCGTCCGCCCGTCCTCGAGGTCGGCCGGCCGGATCTCCCTGACGAGGTCGCCGCCGTGGACGACCCCGACGCGGGTGCACAGCTCCGCGGCTACGCTCACATCGTGTGTCGAGATGACGACCGTGTTGCCGGCCTCCCGGTAACCCGAGAGGAACCGCTTGACCCCCTCCTGGGCGATGGGGTCCAGGTTCGCCAGCGGCTCGTCGATGAACACGAGCGCGGGCTCGTGGAGGAAGGCGGCGGCGACCATCACCTTCTGCTGTTGCCCCCGCGAGAGGTCGGTCGCGAGGGTGTCGAGTTTCCCGGCGACGTCGAGCCGGTCGGCCCAGGTCTCGACCCGCTCGTCGACCAGGTCGTCGGGGAGCCCGCGGACGGCACCGACAAAGTGGAAGTACTCCCGCGGCGTCATGAAACTCGGCGGGGACTCCTTCTCGGGGAGGATCCCGACCCCCTCGCGGGCGGCCGTCGGCTCCGCGACCGGGTCGATACCCAGGACGCGCGCAGTCCCGCTGTCGGGGGTAACCTGACCGGTCAGTACCTCCATCGTCGTGGTCTTGCCGGCCCCGTTGGGACCGAGCAGGCCGAACAGTTCGCCCTCCGCCACGGACAGCGAGAGCCCGTCGAGTGCGGTCACGTCCCCGTACGTCTTCCGCAGGGTATCGGTCTGGATCGCCGGCACGGTACTCCCCGGAGGCTCGGCTCCGCCGGTGATAAGTACTGGTGTCGTGTCGGGCTGTGCGGTCGGAGCAGGCTCACATTCGCTCCCGTCGCTCGGTGTCGCTCTCGTGGAGTCGACTGCCGGCTGGTGGGGCGATGGCCCCGCCACGACGGAACCGACCGTACCGGAGTCGAACGGGGGATCCCGCGTTCCGAAGATGCTGGCCCGGCGACCCGAACGGGGGCGCGTGGTGTACGAGCGTGCGGATGGGGCTGGAGCCGGGTGTCGCGCTGGAAGCGAAACCCGACGAGCCGACCGCCGAGTTCGGTGCTGCCGCCGTGTTCGACGGCGACACCGCGGTCGTCACCGCCACGCCGCGGGACGCCGACACGAACGGGACACGGGGGCGCCTGCTTACAGGGGCGAGCCGACGACGAGTGGACCCGTCAGGCGTTGCTCTCACCGGCATCCGAGTCCCATCCGATGTCCCTTTCCGCTTCGACAGTGTCTGTTCTCGTATGACTGTGGATCCGCCCGCCGGTCTCACGCGGAACACGAGGAGCAGTCCAGTGGTGGACCTATGAGCGGCAAAGACGAATACTACAACAAGGCCAAACAGCAGGGCTACCGCGCCCGGTCGGCCTACAAGCTCCAGCAGCTGGACGAGACTGCCGGCCTGCTCGGGGAGGGCCGGACGGTCGTCGACCTCGGGGCCGCGCCGGGCGGGTGGCTCCAGGTCGCCGCCGAGCGGGTCGGCGAGCGTGGCCGGGTGGTCGGCGTCGACCGCCAGTCCATCGAGCCCCTGGCGGACCCGACCCCGCCGGTCGAGTACGTCCGCGGCGACATCACCGAGGAGGACACGGTCGCACGGCTTCGGGAGGCCGTCGACGGGGAGGCCGACGTCGTCCTCTCGGACATGGCGCCGAACATGACCGGCGAGTACGACCTCGACCACGCCCGCTCGGTCCACCTCGCCCGGCAGGCGCTCTCCATCGCCGAGGACCTCTTGGGAGCGGGCGGGGACCTCGCGGTGAAGGTCTTCGACGGGCGGGACCTCGACGACCTCCAGGCCGACATGGAGGGGGCGTTCGAGTACGTCCGCCAGGTCCGGCCCGACGCCTCCCGGGATGCCTCCTCGGAGCTGTATCTCGTCGCGAAACACCGCCTGACTGCACCCGTCCGGACGGGCGACCGGCTGACCGTCGAGGTGGTCGACGAGGGCGAGGACGGCGACGGCGTCGCGAAGGTCGAGGGCTTTACGCTCTTTGTCCCCGGTGCCGACCCCGGCGAGACCGTCGAGGTGGCCGTGACGGACGTGAAGCCGCGGTACGGCTTCGCCGAGCGGGTCGACTGACCCTGTCGCTGCCCTCAGTCACCGACGTCGGCTGCCGGGGTCGGTCCGCTCTCGCGGGCACGCACCGCGCCCACGACAGCGTAGACGAAGGGCGTGTCGAGTACCGCGACGCCGAGCTTGACGACGTACTGGCCGACGATCAGGCCGGCTGCGTCCCCGGGCGGGAGCCCCTGGAAGACGACGAAGGCGACCGTGATGAAGATGAGCGTATCGATGAACTGACTCGTGAGCGTCGAGCCGAGGTTGCGCAGCCACAGGCGGTCGCCGCCGGTGTACTCGCGCAGGCGGTGGAAGACGAACACGTCCCAGTTCTGGCTGACGAGGTAGGCGAGCAGGCTGCCCGCCACGATGCCGGTGCTCGCGCCGAGCACCCCGGCGAACGGCTCCTGGCCGACCGGCGAGGCTGGGGCGAAGACGGGGGCCGCGATGGCCAGCCAGACCAGCCCCAGGAGCACGAAGTTCATCAGGAAGGCGACGTTCACGAGCCTGGTCGCCGCCTCCCGCCCGTAGAGTTCGGCATAACAGTCCGAGGCGAAGAAGGTCACTGCGTAGGCGAAGGCGGCTGCCGGAACGAGCAGCGTCTCGCCCGCCAGCGGGAGCGCGAACGGCAGCTCGACCCCCACGAGCTTCGCGGCGGTCACCTGCGAGGTGACCAGCGCGGTGACGAAGAGGGCAGCCAGCCCCAGCTGCGGGACCGGAAGCGTCTGCTCGCCCGTGGGCGGCTGCTCACTCGTCATGGTTCAGGCGGCCGTGGCGGGCGTCGACTTCGTCGAGGATGTCGAGCGTCTTCCGGACGGAGGCCCGGACCGCCTCGCTGCGGTTGACGAACTTCCGGTCCTCGCCGACGTGGTCGTCGAGGTCGTCGAGCAGTTCCTGTGGCATCTCGACGCTGATCTTCGGCACCTCGGTCACCTCCTCCAGGGGCTGTGTCCGCACACCCTGTGGGTGACGCCGCTGACCGGCCGATGTGATACTCGCGCAGTCATCGCAGGAGAATATCCCCGGCGTCGACAAAACCTCACCGCTTTCCGGCTACCGGTGTGACGGACCGGTCACAGGTCCAGTTCGGACATCTCGTCGACGTCGAACCGCACCACCTCGGGCTCGCCGGCGAGCCACTCGGGCAGCATCTCGGCGAAGGCCTGGTAGTGGTCGGTCTGGGAGTGGGCTGCCAGGGCCTGTTCGTCCTCGTAGCGCTCGAAAAAGCGGACGACGTTGGGGTCGTTGACGTCCGTCGTCGCGCGGTAGTCGAGGACGCCGTCCTCCTCCTCGCGGACCGTCTCGGCCAGGTCGGCGATCTGTTCGAGCGCCTCGTCGCGCTTCTCGGAGGCCAGCGGCATGCTGGCGTGGATGACGAGCATCGTCTCACCGGTCGGCACCCCGGCGCATAAAACCGCAGGTCCCGGCCGGCCGGTCGGCGGGGAGTCCCACGGTGGCCTCGGGACGTGACCCCGCCGTGGCAAGGGCGGTCAGTCCGCGGCCTCGCCCTTGGCCTTCGGCGTCCGGGTGCCCGTGATCCGGGTGTACAGCCACAGCAGCCCCAGCCCGACCCCGAAGGCAAAGGAGGCGGGGATGGCGAGGATGAGCATCGTGAATACCCCTTTCGGGGAGACGAGGCCGGCGACGGCGAAGAAGCCGAGCACAACCACCCGCCAGTGCCGGCGCATCGTCGTGTAGGAGACGATCCGGCCGCGGTGGAAGAGGACCATCGTCACCGGGATCTCGACGAGGATCCCGATCCCGACGGTGGTGAAGATGACCAGCCAGCCGAAGTTGTTGATCCGGTAGGCGATCACCATCGCCGAGGTGAGCGCGTCCGTCGCCAGGAAGCCGATGATGGCGGGCGCGATGTAGAAGAACCCGACCAGGGTGCCGCCGACCAGCGCGAGGATGATCGTCCCGCCCCAGACCCCCAGGATGCTGCGGTCGCCGGTGGTGATCCCCCGCTCCTCGATGGCCGGCCACGCGAAGTAGACCACCAGCGGGAGGACGGCCACCGCCGCCAGGAGTGCCGAGAACTTCACCTCGAAGATGAGTGCCTCGACGGGGTGGAGGGTGACGATGTTCACCTCCTCCGCCAGTCCCGGGGGCATGCTGCTGAGGAAGGCGTCCCTGATGTCGCCGATCCCCCCGGAGTAGAGGTAGACGAACGAGCCCCCGAGGACGGCCATGAACACCGCGACGATCCAGATGGCCTTCGAGGTCAGCGAGTCGAGGATGAACCGGATGTCGTAGTAGTAGCCGCCGATGTCGTCCTCGGTGGTCTCGTCCTCGGTGAACGCGTCGGCCATCCCCGCCGCCGTCGAGGTGATCGGGTCCGACTCGTCGTCCGCTTCGACCTCCTCTGGCTCGATGTCCTCTGCCTCGTCGAACCGCTCGAGGACGAGTTCGGCCTTCTCGGCGTTGCCCTCCTCCATGGCCCGCTCGGCGTGTTCCAGCGCCTCCCCCTCCGAGAGGTCGGCGAAGGCCTCCGGCGGGGCCGCGCGCACCGCCGGCGCGCTCAGCGCGTCGATGTCGATGCTCGCGGGCTCGCCGACGCTCGCGGCCGTTTCCCCGGCTGTCGCTTCAGCGTCGGGGACCGGTTCGGCGCCGAGCGCGTCCACGTCGGCGGCGTAGGACTCCAGGGCCTTGATGCGGAGATAGAAGAGGACGACGAGCCCGACCAGCAGCGCGACGCCGGCGGCGAGGACGGTGGCGGTTGCGGCCGGCGAGAGGCCGGCAATCCCGAGTTCACCTGCCGTGGGGAACCGGTAGCGCGAGCCGATCCGCGCGAGCAGGTCGTTGGTGGCCGCGAGCCCGCCCCGGGTGAGGTAGGCGTAGGTCCCGCCACCGGCGAGCACGAGGACGCCGGCCAGCACGTTCCAGCGCTCGCGCACCACGGTCCGGACCGGGACGTTGGCCCCGGCCCGGGCCGTGAGCACGACGAACTTCGTCACCCCGAGACTGAAGGCGTACAGCGTCACCAGGGGGACCGCCCACATGATCTGGGTGAACGGGTCCGGGGGGGAGAACAGCGCCCCCAGCGCGAAGATGCCCAGGACGGCGTAGCGCCACTTGTCCCGGAACGTCTCGTACCGGACTACCCCCAGCAGGGCCAGCCCGCTCATCGCCAGGGGAAGCTGTGCCGCCAAGCCGAACGAGAGGGTCAGAAAGAGGATGAACTCCGTCCACTTGACGATCGAGTAGGTGGGCTCGAACCCGGCGTTGACGGCGTTTTCCGCCAGGAAATTGAACATGATCGGGAAGAAGAACTCGTAGCCGTAGGCCAGCCCACCCACAAAGAGCAGCAACGCGAGGCCGGCGGCCGCGACCAGTTTCCAGCGGGCGACCCTCCGGTCGGGCCAGATCCCTCGCTGTTTCAGCGCGCCCCGCGAGTAGTACAGCAGGACGGGCAAACAGACCACTACGCCGATGATAATGCCTACCTTGACCTGCAACAGGATGACGTCGAAGGGGGTGACGGCGACGACCTCGGTCGCTTCGGCGGTCGTCAGGTCCATCTGCTCGTAGAGGAGGTCCTGCTTGAGCAGGTCCCAGACGAACGTCTGGAGCGCCCAGATGGTCCCGACGAGCACGAGCACGAAGAGGATGAAGATCTTCTGGAGGTGGCCCTGTGCCGAGGACAGCACCGCACCGACGGTCTCGCGACCGCGGTTGACCGTGCGAACGGTGTCCTCGTCGAGCGCACCCGACATTCTCGTATCGTGGTGGCTTGCCGACTGCGCGTTATCAATCTATTGCGTCGCGGCCGAGCCGCAAGAGAAGGCTTACAAGCGGCGCTCGCAAACCGGCGCCCGATGACCGAGCGGGACCCCGACGAGAGTGCCGGTTCGCCCGACGGACCGGCCGGGGACCCGGACGAACCCGCGGACGGCGACCGGTCGGTGTCGGACGCGGAGACGGACCACGGCGACACCGACGCCGGCGACCGCGACGAGGGTGACGACGGTGACGAACAGCCCTCTGCACCGGAGTCCGGGTCGCAGGAGCCCGACGCCTCCTCCGGAACGGATCCCGACCCGCGCTCCGGCGACGAGGCAGCGAGCCACGACGAGGCAGCGGACGACGGTGAGTCGGCGGCCGGCAGTACAGCAGCGGACGACGGCGAGTCGGCGGCCGGCAGTACAGCAGCGGACGACGCCGGCGAGGACGACACCCTGACCGAGTGGAACGGCTGGGAGAGACCGCAGGAGGGCAAGGGTCCGGGCTCGGTAACCGGCGAGGCGCCGGAGGCTCCCGGGGAGATCACGGAGGCACCCGACCCGGAGGCCGAGGACCCGGAGGACTCCGACCCGGAAGCACCCGACCCGGCGCAGGCCGACGGGAACGAGGGGGACGACACACCGGCTATCGCGAACCCGAGCCCGGAGGACGTCCCGGAGGCGCCGGGCGGGGCGCATCCGAGCGACGCGCCGGCCCCCGAGGACGTGGACCCGATGGAGGGGGTCGGAGGGGAGGCCTCCACCGCCGCAGCCGGTGCCGCCGCCGGTGGGGGCGGCGAGGGGGGTATGTTCGGTGGGGGCGAGGGTGGCGCGCCCGACGACGAGGAGATGCCGCTCGCGGCACACATCGAGGAGATGGTCCGCCGGCTGGCGGTCGTCATCGTCGTGATGGCGCTGGTCAGCGCCGTCGTCTTCCCGTTTGCCGACCGGCTGATCAACTTCCTGTGGTACTCGTTCCTGCCGGGGTCGGTCGAGGCCTGCCAGCCGGTCGCGGCCGCGGTGGCCAACGGGACCAACGCGACCGTCAACGCGACGGGGACGTTCGCGAACGCGCCGGACTGGACCGCCCTCCAGGCCACCTTCCCCAACGGGACGACCCTGCGGGGGATCGTCCCCCACCCGACGATGCTGAACCGCACCTACCCCAACGGGACTGTCATCCAGGCCACCTTCCCCAACGGGACGGTCCGGAACGCGACCCTGGTCGCGAACGCCACCGCCCCCGGCGCGACCGACGCAGCCTGCCCCCGGATCTACCAGCCACTTGCGCTCGTGCTCGCGCGACTGAAGATGGCCTCGCTGGCCGGGTTCGTCGTCGGCCTGCCCGTGTTCGTCTACCAGACCTACCTGTTCATGCGCCCGGGGCTCTACCCCAACGAGCGCCGCTACTACCTCTCGTCGGTGCCGACGAGCCTCGTGCTGGCGGCGGTCGGGCTCGGCTTCGCGTACTTCCTCGTCCTCCCCGTCATCTTCACCTACTTCCTGGGCTACTCCCAGCCCGTCGCCAACATCGCCTTCGGGCTCGCGGAGACGTTCGACCTGATCATCCTGATGCTGGGGATGTTCGCGCTCATCTTCCAGATCCCCCTGTTCGTGATGCTCGCCATCTTCCTGGGCGTGACCAGCCGCCGGTGGCTCGAGAGCCGCCGGCTGTACTTCTGGGCCGCCTTCGCCGGGATCGCCTTCATCTTCAGCCCCGACCCGACCGGGATGGCCCCCTTCATCGTCGCGCTCACGATGGTCCTCCTGTTCGAGGGGACGCTGCTGTTGCTGCGGTGGACTGGGCGGTGACCCCCGTGCCGTTCGTTTCCGGCACGCCGGGGACAAGGTAGATACCCCTCGCGTTCGATCCGGGGACGTGAGCGAAACCACAGTCGTCGCCGTCCGGCACGGCGAGACGGAGTGGAACCGGACGAGCCGGATGCAGGGGTGGGCACACGTCCCCCTGAACGAGCAGGGCCGCGGCCAGGCACGGCGGGTCGGCACCCACCTCGCCGCCGAGTACGACTTCGACCGGGTCGTCTCCTCGGACATCCAGCGGGTCAGGGAGACCACCGCCCACGTCCGCGACGCCGGCGTCGCCCCCGAGCCGACCTTCGACCCCGCCTGGCGCGAGCGGGGGCTGGGCCGCTACCAGGGCTTCACCCGCGAGGAACTGTTCGCGCGCCACCCCGAGTTCGACTACGCCAACGGCTTCCTCTCGCTCGAGGCGCGCCCGGAGGGCGGGGAGAGCATCGTCGACCTGCGCGAGCGGGTGCTCGACGCCTTCGGCCGACTCTGTGTCGAGGCCGCCGGCGAGACCGTTCTCGTGCTGACCCACGGCGGCCCGGTCCAGATGGTCTACAGCGCCGTCACGGGGACGGACCTGCTGGCGAGTAAGACGCGGTCGCTCGCGAACTGCAGCGTCACGGAGTTCCGCGGCCCGACGCCCGCGGAGATGCGCGTCGCCCGGGACAACGAGACCGTCGTCGCCGCCGACTAGCGGGGACCTCCCTGGCCGTGCCCGTCCAGCCCCTCACTCAGTCGGTGGGGTACTCCGCCTCGAGCGGGTCGTCGTCCAGCGCCGCCGGGCCCGTGTCCCCGGCTTCGCCTCCCGCCTCTGCGCCGGGGCTGACGCTGCCGGTCCGGTACCCCTCCAGGTCCAGCGTCACGTGCTCGAACCCCAGGTCGGCGAAGTGCTCGCGGACGGTGCGGGCGAACTCCGGCGTGAGTGCCGCGGGCAGTTCGTCGGCGCCGACCTCGATGCGCGCGAGGCCGTCGTGGTCGCGGACGCGGAACTGGTCGAACCCCCACTCCCGGAGCAGCCGCTCGGCCTTCTCGATCCGCGACAGCCGTTCCTCGGTCACCTCCAGGCCGGTCGGGATCCGCGAGGAGAGACAGGCCATCGACGGCTTGTCCGCGACCGAGAGGTCGTAGTGGCGGGCGATCTCACGCACCTCCTCCTTGGTGATGTCGTGTTCCAGCAGCGGCGAGTGGGCGTCGAGCTCGTTGACGGCCTGGAGGCCGGGGCGGTGCCCCTCGCCGGGGTCGGAGGCGTTGGTCCCGTCACAGACCACCCCGACCCCGAGCTCGCGGGCCCGGTCGTACATCGCCGAGAGCCGCATCGTCCGGCAGTGGTAACAGCGGTCCTCGCCGTTTTCGACGAAGGCCTCGCTGTCCAGTTCCGAGAAGGTGACTTCCTCGTGGCGGACCCCGATCTCCGCGGCGACCCGCCGGGCCGCTTCGAGTTCGCTCTCGGGGAGGGTTTCGCTGCGGGCCGTGCAGGCGACGGCGTCCGAACCCAGCGCGTCGTGGGCGATGGCGGCGACGACGCTCGAATCCACACCCCCGGAGAAGGCGACCAGGACGCCCTCGCGGCTCGCGAGGTCCTCGCGGGCGGCCGCCAGTTTCGACTCGACTGTGGCCTCGACCATGCCACGGGTATCGCTTCCGTTCACATATGCCCGTTGGAGCCGCGGCCGGACTGGTGTAGCTGTCCCGTCGGGAGTCAGACGACTCGGTTGGTCAACTCGTCCAGCCGGCCATCGGCGAAGGCCTCGTAGTTCGCCGCGAACACCTCGGCGATCCGCTCGAACTTGTGGGGGGTCGAGCCGGCCATGTGCGGCGTGACCACGACGTTCGGCAGGTCCCACAGCGGCGACTCCGGGGGTAATGGCTCCTCCTCGAAGACGTCGAGTGCGGCCCCCCTGATCCCGCCCTGCTGGAGCGCATAGATGAGCGCCTCCTCGTCGACGACCTCGCCGCGGGCGACGTTGACCAGTACCGCGTCGCCTTTCATCGCGCCCAGCTCCGCGCGGCCGACCAGCCCGCGGGTCTCCGGCGTCAGCGGGCAGGACAGCAGGACGTAGTCAGACCGACCGAGCACCTCGAAGAGGCCCTCGGGGGCGTAGCCCTCGTCGACGGCCTCCGGCGCAGCGTCGGGGTCGCGTTTGGTCCCGACCACGGTCATCCCGAAGGCCTGAGCGTACTCCGCCGCGCGGCTCCCGATGGCCCCGAGCCCGACGATACCGAGGGTCTTCCCCCGTATCTCGCCGCCGCTGTAGCGCTGCCAGACCCCTTCCTGCTGTTGCTGGATCCCCGTATGTATGCCCCGCTCGAAGGTCAGCAGGTAGCCCAGGACCTGCTCGGCGATGGGCTCGGCGTGGACCCCCGCGGCGTTAGTCAGCGCGACCCCGTTGTCGGCGATGGCCTCCAGGTCCAGGAAGTCGACCCCCGAAGACAGCGCCTGGATC
>JAZKSZ010000066.1:0-10466 GCA_036625795.1 Haloarculaceae archaeon | reverse complement strand
CCGGAACTGCTCGCCGCGTGCGTGTCGATGGCCGTCCACCCCGACGACGACCGCTACGCGGACCGGGTGGGCGAGACCTTCGAGGTGCCGCTGTTCGGCCAGGAAGTCGAACTCATTGCCGACGAGGACGCCGACGCCGACTTCGGGACCGGCGCGGTCATGATCTGCACTTTCGGGGACAAGCAGGACGTCGACTGGTGGGCCGAGCACGACCTGGACCTCCGGCCTGTCGTCACCGAGGACGGCCACCTCGGCGAGGCGGCCGGCGAGTACGCCGGGATGGGGGTCGAGGAGGCCAAGGAGGCGGTCGCCGCGGACCTGGCGGAGGCGGGGTATCTCGAGGATTCGGAGCCGACCGAGCAGAACGTCGGGCAGTGCTGGCGGTGTGACACCCCCATCGAGATCCTCTCGAAGGAGCAGTGGTTCGTGGAGGTCGACCAGGCGGAGATCCTGGCACACGCCCGGGAGGTCGAGTGGATCCCCGAGCACATGTACGACCGCCTGGAGGACTGGACCGAGGGGATGGAGTGGGACTGGGTGGTCTCCCGCCAGCGGGTGTTCGCCACCCCGATCCCGGCGTGGTTCTGTGGCGACTGCGGATACACCTACGTCGCCGGCGAGGAGGAACTCCCGGTCGAGCCGACCGACGAGGACCCCGCTGTCGATGCCTGCCCCGAGTGTGGGGGCAGCGCGGCGTCGGAGACGCCGCGAGGTGAAGGCGGCGAAGCCGCCGGAACGGACTGGCACGGCGAGACCGACGTGATGGACACGTGGATGGACTCCTCCATCTCGGCGCTGTACGTCGGCGGCTGGCCCGACGAGGAGTTCACGCCGGTCCAGCTGCGCGAGCAGGGTCACGACATCATCCGGACCTGGGCCTTCTACACCATCCTCCGGACCGCAGCGCTCGAGGACGAGATCCCCTGGGAGGAGGCACTCATCAACGGGATGGTCTTCGGCGAGGACGGCAACAAGATGTCCAAGTCGCGGGGCAACTTCGTCCAGCCCGAGGAGGCCGTCGAGGAGTACTCCGCGGACGCCTTCCGGCAGGCGATGGCGCTCGGCGGCCAGCCCGGTTCGGACATCCAGTTCCAGTGGAAGGAGGTCAAGTCCGCCAGCCGCTTCGGGACGAAGGTCTGGAACATCACCCGGTTTGCGGCCCAGCACCTGGACGACGAGCGCGAGCCCCTCTCGGAGCCGGCCTACCGCGACGTCGACCGGTGGGTGCTCTCGCGGTGTGCCGACGTCGCCGACACCGTCGAATCGCACATGGACGAGTACCGCTTCGACGCCGCCCTCCAGGAGCTGCGCGATTTCGTCTGGCACGACCTGGCCGACGACTACCTCGAGCTCATCAAGGGCCGGCTCTACGAGGGGCGGCCCGGCGAGCGCGACGCCGCCCGGCAGGCGCTGTTCGCGGCGCTGTCGGCCTCGCTTCGGATGCTCTCGCCCTTCGCTCCGTTCCTGACCGAGGAGGCCTGGCAGGCCCTGCCGGGCACCGAAGGCAGCGTCCACGCCGCCGGCTGGCCCGAGGTCGAGATGGACGACCCCGACGCGGAAGTCGCCGGCGAGCTCATCGCCGATATCGCGTCGACGGTCCGCTCCTGGAAGTCCGACCAGGGGATGGCGCTGAACACCGAACTGGAGAAGGTGGAGGCCTACCCCGAGGAAACCCCCGAGGCGGCGGTCGATACCTACGACCTCTCGGAGGCGGTCAACGGCCCCGTGCACGTCCGCGAGGGCGAGCCGAACGTCGAACTCGTCCCCGTCGAAATCGAGCCCGACCACTCGACCATCGGGCCGGAATTCCGCGACCGGGCCGGCCAGGTCATCGCCGCCCTGGAGTCGATGGACCCGGTGGCGGTGCGCGACCAGCAGCGCTACGACGGGGAGGTCGAGGTCGACCTCGGCGAGGAGGTGGCGGTCATCCCCGGCGACGCCGTCACCGTCCACGAGGAACACCGCGCCGAGTCCGGCGAAGCGGTGAGCGTCCTCGAAGGCGAGCACGCGACCATCCTGGTCTACGCCTGACCGTTTCCCCGCTCGGGCGGTCCGTATCGCATCCAGTAACGTTTAGAGACTCGAACCGGTACGTGTCGGTAATGACAGACGAACCGGCAGGGAGCCAGCACGGCGACGGCCCGCCAGCGTCGCCGGAGGGCAACGAGGGACAGAGCCCCGAGGCTGGCTCCGAGAGCGCCGGCGACGGTGGGGTACCCGTCCGTGCCGATGGGGGGGGCCTGGGTGCCGCGCCCGGGACATCCGTCGGCAGGCCGCTGTTCGAGCACCTGTCGCTGCGGCCGGGCCTGCTGCTCGGGATGGTCGCGTTCCTGGGGACGTACGCCGTCATGTACTCGCTGCGGGCCGAACGGGTCGCAAGCGCCGTCGCCGGCCTCCCGCTCGCGCTCTCGGCGTCGACGCCCGAGGTCCCCCAGGTCGTCGGCTGGCTCGTCTACCGCGCCCACTTCGTCCCGATCGAGTACTCCGTCAGCGGCGCCAGCAGCGACTCCGGCGTCCTGAGCCTCGGCTCATTCCCGGGGGCCGGCGACCTCGTCGCGGCGCTCGAGCCGGGCCTGCTCCTGCTCGTCCCGCTTTTCATGCTCTTCATCTGTGGCTTCTACACCGCCATCCAGTGTGACGTCTCGACGCCCAAGACGGGCGCCGTGGCGGGCGCGACCGTCGTCGTCGGCTACCTCCTGCTCGTTGTCGTCGCCGTCGCCGCGCTCACCTGGAGTCTCTCGCTCGCGGTGTTCAACCTCACCGTCACCGCCTCCATCGGTCCCGGTGAGGTCCAGGCCGTGTTCATCGCGGGCGTGGTCTACCCCCTCGTCGGCGGGGCGCTCGGCGGCGCCGCAGCCGGCTCGGTGGTCGACTGGTCACCGACCGGGTGACGGACCCGGGGCCCGCACCCGCTTCCCGGCTGTCGCCACGCATATGTAGCCACGCGCCGTAGCCGCGGCCGTGACGACGGTCGCGCCAGACGGCGACGCGCCCCAGGTCCGCCAGGCCGAGCGCGCTGACCTGCTCGCAGTCCACCGGATCGAGCAGGCGGCGTTTCCACAGCCCTGGCCCTTCGAGGCCTTCGAACGATACCTCGGCGAGCCCGGTTTTCTCGTCGCCACCCCGCCCGCCGACGAGCACGTCGTGGGCTACGTGGTGGCCGACTCCGTCCCCAACCACGGCCGGCCGCTGGGCCACATCAAGGACATCGCGGTCCGCGAGAGCCACCGGGAGTGCGGGATCGGGACGACACTCCTGGAACGGGCGATGGGCGTGCTCCAGACGGCAGGGGCCTCCTCCGTGAAACTCGAGGTCCGGGAGGGGAACCACACCGCGCGGCGCCTCTACCGCGAGCACGGCTTCGAGCACCGCCGGACCATCCCCCGCTACTACAGCGACGGCGAGCACGCGCTGGTGCTGGTCCGCCCGCTTTGAAACGCCTTTGTGGCTCGGCCGTCTTGGTCGGGTATGGGCTACGCCTGCCCGGTCTGTGAGGACCCCCAGTCCGACGCGACCCACCTCGCGAACCACCTCGCCTTCACCGCCATGCTCCGCGGGGGCGAGCACGGCGAGTGGCTCGACGACCACGTCCCGGAGTGGGGAGACCTGGACGAGACGGAGCTGGGCGAGCGGGTCGCCGAGCACGCCGAGGAGACGGAGTTCCCGCAGGTCTTCGAGGACACGACCGACCGCGGCCCCGGCAGTCACGGGCACGACCACGGTGAAGGTGGCCACAGTCACCTGGGCGGCGGGCACACCGACCCCGGCGACCTCCCCGCCGGGGCCGACGCGCTCGCTGACGAGGGGCTCGACGAGGAGGCCCGGGAGGCCATCGCCGAGGCACGCGAGATGACACGGAAACGCAGAGAAAACGCCAACGCAGGAAGTGATGGCGAGGGCGATGGCGACACCGACGGGACCGACGACGGGGCGGGAACGGAAACGGAATAGGGCTGCCGGCCGAAAGGGAGGTATGGAGACGGAGGGGCTGTTCGCACCGGAGACGGCCGCCGAGGCCCGCGAGCGCTACGAGGCGCTCGGGCCGACGGCACAGACGGCGGTCAAGCAGGTCGCGAAGGCCATGGCGTTCGACCCCGAGGAGTACGACGAGCGGGTCACCGGCGAGGTCGTCGAGACGGCCCGGGAGGTGCTCTTCGCCTCGATGCTCGAAGTCAGGGTCGGCGACCGCGAGGAGTTCGAGACCTGGCGCGCCGACCACGAGGCCTGGGAAGTCGTCGAGTTCGGGAGCGAGCACGTCGACCGGGTGGTCTGGCACGCCGCGCCCTTCGCCGGGACGGTCGTCGCCGCCACTTTCCACGAGGAGCGGCGAGCCGCCGTCGAGACGCTGCGCCGGCAGGCCTTCGGCCGGGTCTACAGCGAGGTGGTCTAGTGCGCCCGATAACCAAGAAGGCCGTCTACGCCATCTTCGCCGTCGTCGTCGTGCTCCTGGCGCTGGGCGCGCTACCTGGACTGCTCAAAAGCGGCGACCCCTACTACCTGACCGCCACTGCCGCCACTCCCGCCGGCAACGCCACCCCCTTCAACGCGAGTGAGGTCACGGGCGAGCGCTTCCCCTACACCACGACCGCCCTGGAGCGGGCTGGCCCCGACGAGCCGGGCCGTTCTGACCCCTACTGGCGGGGTCCGGTCGGGTTCAAGGGTGCGTTCACCCACTCCCCCTTCGACGAGGAACGGGCCCTGGGCCGGCAGTACCCCAACGCCAGCACCGAGGACGGCGTGTACGCCCGTCACGGGGGGACGGTCTACCGGCTGACCGTCGTCCGGGAGGCCGAGGGATGAGCCCGGACGTCCCGGACCACGGGAACGGGGCTGGCGGCTCGAGCGACTCCGAGAACCCCGGCGGCGACGAGAGAGGAGTGCCAGAGGAGTGGCCGGTCGTCGAGTCGGTCACGGAGTACGACACGCCCTGGTACACCGGGGGGTACGACCTGGTCGAGCAGCCCGACGGCTCGCGCAAGCGGTACTACTGGGCCGAGTTCCCGCCGGCGGTGGTGGTGCTCGCAGTCGCGGACGGACAGGTGGTCTTCGTCGAGCAGTACCGCCCGACGGTCCGGGAGCACCACCTCGAACTCCCGGCGGGGGTCGTCGAGGACGGCGAATCCTACACCGCGGCCGGCGCGCGTGAGCTGCGCGAGGAGACCGGCTTCGACCCCGCCGGCGTCTCACTCCTCGAGGAGTTCTGGGTCGCGACGGGCGTGATGCGCCACCGCCGCGGGATCGTCTTCGCGGAGGGGTTGGAGCCGGTCGGGACCGACCGCGGCGACAGCGAGTTCCTCTCGGTACGGGCAGTCCCGGTCGAGGACGCCCTGGCGGCGGCCCGACGCCAGCCCGCTCACGACGCCACGATCGAGGCCGTCCTGCTGGCCCGCGAGGAGGGGCTGCTGTAGCCCGCGGCGTCGGTGACGAGAGGGGGAGCGTCAGGGCTTTGGACCGCGCACCCGCATGGGTTGGCATGGACGGACAACTCACGGCGCGGGAGCTGGAGGACGTGCTGGTCGAGTCGGACCCGCTGGTCGTCGACGTCCGCGACGAGCAGTCATACCGGCAGCGGCACATCCCCGGCAGCGAACAGATCCCCTTCGCGGAGATCCCGAAAGAGAGCGACCGGATCGCCCAGGCCGACCACGTCGTCACGGTCTGCTACGAGGGGATCGCGAGCGCGAAGGCCGCCCGGCTGATCGCCTCTCACAAGGACTTCGACGGGGTCGTCGAGAACCTTGCCGGTGGCATGGAGGCCTGGGAGGGGCCCGTCGACAGCGCAGAGACGGGCGAAGCCGGGGACGCCACCGACGCGGCGGCGGGTGCCGACGCCTCGGACCCGCCCTTCTGAACGGGGAGCGGGAGTCGGGTTCCGAGCCCGGGCTGGCAGGCCAGTCAGGGACGGCGGTACGGAAACGGTGGCTCGGTGTCAGGTATCGTCACACGGGGCTCGGTGGGGGTAACTGTTCGTCATCGCCACCACCGGTGCTGGTCCGCGGACGGACAAAAGTGCAGTGTTCGAGCCGGCGAAGCCGCCCTCCGCTCGGTGTCGCGCTCAGGTCCCGTGTTGCCAGGAGTCCATGTACTCGCGTTGCTCGTCGCTCAGCGAGTCGTAGCCGACACCCTCGGCGTCGAGTTTGACCTCGGCCACCTCGCGGTCGACCGCGTCGGGGACGTCGTGGACGCCGGGCTCGTACTCCTCCTCGAGCAGTTCCTCCACACAGAGCGCCTGCACGCCGAAGGACTGGTCCATCACCTCGACGGGGTGGCCGAGCGCGACCGGGGCTGCCAGATTCACGAGTCGCCCCTCCGCGAGGACGTGTAGCCGGCGGCCGTCGGCCAGTTCGTAGGCCTGGACGCCGTCGCGGGCCTCGTAGCTGTCGACCGCCATCTCGGCGAGGCCGTCGACGTCGATCTCCACGTCGAAGTGGCCGGCGTTGGCAAGCACCGCGCCGTCGCTCATGGCCTCGAAATGTTCTTCGACGATGACGTCGCGGTTGCCGGTCGTCGTGACGAAGACGTCGCCCTCGCGGGCGGCCTCGGCCATCGGCAGCACCTCGTAGCCCTCCATGTGGGCCTCCAGGGCCCGCCGGGGGTCGACCTCCGTCACGACGACGTCGGCGTTCTGGCCGCTCGCCTTCTTGGCGACGCCCTTGCCGCAGTAGCCGTAGCCGGCGACGACGACGGTCTTGCCCGCCCACGAGAGGTTGGTGGTCATCGCGATCGCCGCGAGGGCGGACTCGCCGGTGCCGTGGACGTTGTCGAACAGCCGCTTGGTTGGCGTGTCGTTGACCGCGAACATGGGGTACTCGAGGGCGCCGTCCTCGTCCATCGCGCGCAGGCGGTGAACGCCCGTGGTCGTCTCCTCGCAGCCCCCGACGATAGCGTCGAGCAACTCGGGATAGTCCTCGTGAATGGCGAAGACCATGTCGCCGCCGTCGTCGACGGTGACCGTGGGCTCGTGGCCGATGACGGCCTCGATGGCCGCGTAGTAGGCCCCGTCGTCGACACCGCGCTCGGCGTAGGAGGTGACGCCATCGACGGCGTCCAGGGCGGCACTGACGTCGTCGTGTGTCGAGAGGGGGTTGCAGCCGGTGATGGCGACTTCCGCGCCGCCGGCCGCGAGCACCTCCACCAGGGCGGCCGTCTTGGCCTCGACGTGCATCGCCATGCCGATCCGTTCGCCCTCGAGGGGGCGCTCGGCCGCGAAGCGCTCGCGGACCGACGAGAGGATGGGCATGTGCTGGCGGACCCAGTCGATCTTCCGGCGCCCATCCGCGCGGGCGGCGTCGGGGTCGTCGAGTCGCTCACTGATGGAAGCAGTCATGGGAGAAGCCTGGGCCGGCCCGGCCAAAACCCTACCGAAGCCATCGCGAACGTACACACCGGGCTCGCTGCCAGGAGAGACCCTGTCAGGAGAAAGCGGAAAAGAGTCAGTCAGCGCTCAGCTACCTGCCCGCGTGGCCGGGCGGGCCAGCGCCCTCGGGCGGGCCGCGCTCGCCGTCGTCATCCTCATCGTCCTCGCTGTCGTCCTCCTCGTCCTCGCCGTCGTCTCCCTCCTCCTCGTCGGCGCCATCGTCAGCATCGTCCGCTTCGTCGCCGTCGTCATCGCCGCGGTCATCTGGCGGGCCAGCGTGTGCCGGCGGGCCGCGCTCGTCGTCCTCGTCACCGGTGTCGGCCGTTTCGGTACTCCCGTCGTCCGCAGTCTCGTTGTCGTCGGAGTCGTCCGCGTCGTCACCGAAGACGAAAGCCGGCGGGCCGGCGTGGTCCGGCGCGTTGCCGGGGTTGTTGGCCGTCACGAACGCCGCGACGTGCGGTCCGAGCCGCGTCACGTTGTCGTCGTCCTGCAACGCGTGGACGAACGCCGAGACGCGCTGTCCGAAGCTGTCGGTCTCGTTCTCCTCGACTACGAGCAGCTCGGCGGTTGTCATCGCCGTGTCGTTACCCGCCTCGGCGGTCACGTTGACGGTGACGTTCTCGTCGGGAGCCGACAGCTCGACCTCGCCGTCGTCGTCGGTGGTGTACTCCCCGTCACCGGCATAGGTGTCGTTTTCGTCGACAGTCTCGACGAGCACCGAGGCGTTCGCCACGCCCGTCTCGTTGCGCGTCACCGACACTGTGACTTCGCCGTCGTCGTCCTGCGCCACGCCGACCGAGAGGTTCCCAGCAGCGTCTGCCGAGTCGGCTGCCGCCACAGCCCCGGTCAGGGGTGCCCCGACCATCGCCAAGACCATCGCGACCGCGAACAGCGCCTTTCGTGTCATACCCGTACATCCGGCAAGCCTCCCAATAAACCCGGACTGTGGTTCAGGCCGTTCAACGCCGATCCCAGCACTACTGTGAATGTCTCAGAGGCGTCGATACGGTTTAAAATCCAGTCTGCTCGTTTAATTCTGTCACTCCGCAGCCCGCTCGAACAGCGCCCGCGCCTGCTCCTCTGCGTCCTGCCGCGCACGCTCCAGGTCGATTGTCGTGAGTTCGCGGTCCCGCATCAGCACCTGCCCGTCACAGACCGTGTGGCAGACGTCGCTGCCGCGGGCCGCGTAGGCCAGGTGGCTCACGAGGTCGTGCTGTGGGGTCAGGTGCGGGGCATCCAGGTCCAGCACCGCGAGGTCGGCGTTCGCACCGGCCTCGATTCGGCCGCTCTCGAAGCCCAGCGCGGCCGCACTCCCCTCCGTGGCCAGCCGGACCGCCGCGCCCGCGTCGACCGCGCTGGCGTCGTCTGCCGCGAGTTTCCCCAGCATCGCCGCGTCGCGCATCTCGTCGAACATGTCGAGGTCGTTGTTCGAGGCCGCGCCGTCGGTGCCGAGGCCGACGGTCACCCCAGCGTCCAGCAACTCCTGGACCGGGGCCATCCCGGAGGCGAGTTTCATGTTCGAGGCCGGACAGTGGACCACCGCCGTGTCGCGTTCGGCCAGCAGGTCCATCTCCGTGCGGTCGACGTGGACGCCGTGAGCGATAAACGAATCCTCCGCCAGCAGCCCGAGGTCGTCGGCCCACGCCAGCGGGCGCTGCCCGCGCTCCTCAAGGATGGGGTCGACCTCGTCTACCGTCTCGTTGGCGTGGAAGTGGACCGGGAGGCCGGCCTCGCGGGCCCGCGGGAGAAACTCCTCGAAGTGGGCCTCGTCGACGGTCGTCAGGCTGTGGGGGGTGAACATCGTCCGGACGAGCCCTCCGGCGTGGCCGTCGTACTCGCGGGCGAACTCGAGTCCCTCCTCGAAGTCGGCGACGGCCTCCTCCTCGGGGCGACCCACGGAGATGCAGCCGTGGCCCAGTCGGGCGCGCACGCCCGTCTCGGCGGCCACCTCCGCGACCTCGTCCATGAAGAAGTACATGTCGCCGAAGGCCGTAGTGCCAGAACGGACCATCTCCGCGACCCCCAGGCGGGTGCCGGCGGCGACGTCCGCCCCCTGGAGTTCGGCCTCCACCGGCCAGATGTCCTCCTGGAGCCACGCGTCCAGGGGCTTGTCGTCGGCCGCCCCCCGGAAGAGGGTCATCGCGACGTGGGTGTGTGCGTTGACCAGCCCGGGGATGACGAGCCCCCCCTCGGCGTCGAGTTCGTCGTCGCCGGCCAACGCGCCGGGGTCGTCGACGGCCGCGATGGTGCCCGCGTCCTGGTCGAGCAGTACGTCCGCGCGTTCGACGGTCCCGGAGGGCCGGAGCACGCGCCCCCCGGAGACGAGCAGCTCGCTCATACCCCGCGTTACCCCGCAGGGGGTGTCAATCTCCCGGTCGCGGACGCGCCGCGACCGCAGTCCCCCGGGCACGTCGGCGGACGCGCCGGCGGTCCGTCAGGGTCTTTTACCGCCGGCGTGAGCCTCCTGTCGTGTCGTCCCCGGACTCGTATACCGCTCGTCTGCGCACCGTCCTCGGGGGGCTGCGCGGCGGCGGGCGCGGCTGGACGCTGCTGGCCATCGCCGGCGGGTGGTTTTTCGTCCTCGGCCTGCGCTTTGTCGTCCCCGCGTTGCTGCCGGCCATCCGGGAGGACTTCGTGGTCTCCGACACGGCGGCCGGGGCGGCGATCACACTGCTGTGGGTGACCTACGCCGCGATGCAGTTCCCCGCCGGGGCGCTGGTCGACCGGGCCGGCGAGCGGACGCTGCTCGCGACGAGTGCCGTCGCCGGCGCCGTCACGATGGGCGTTTACGCCCTCTCGCCGACCTTCGCGGTCTTTCTCGTGGCAACCGGGGCCTACGGCCTGGCCTCGGGGCTGTACGGCCCACCCCGGGGAACCGCGCTCACCCGCATCTACACCGAACAGGACGGGGCCGCGTTCGGGACCGTGCTCGCCGCCGGCAGCGTCGGCGCCGCACTCCTGCCGGCGGCGGCCACCTACGCCACCGGCGTGGTCGGCTGGCGGGGCGCGCTCGGGCTCACCGCCCCCGCCTTCCTCGTCGCCGGGGTCGCGCTCTACCGGACCGTCCCCGAGCAGTCGCCGACCACCCCCGTCGAGACCGGCGAGACCG
>JAZKSZ010000065.1:0-10525 GCA_036625795.1 Haloarculaceae archaeon | reverse complement strand
GACAGAAGCGGCACTCGGGACAGAGGAGGCGCCCGGTGCAAGCGCGGCGTCTGGTACCGAAGCGGCGTCCAGACGGCCCGGCTACCGGTATCCCAGGTCGGCGAGCCGTTCCTCCACCCCGTCATCGACTCCCGCGCCGTCGGCCGTCTCGTCGTTGCGGTCCTCCCTGGCCCGGTCGCCCGCACCCGCTATCGCCTCGGGGAGAGGCGGGTGGGGGTTGCGCTCGCCGGTGCCCCGCCGGCTGACCCAGGGAACCTTCCGCAGCGCGGGGATCGGAACTCCAGGAGGGTGCGACCAGACCCCCCACTCGCCGGCGGCGTTGCCGTGGTCGCTGGTGAGCGCGACCCGTGCCGTGGTTCCCTCCAGGAGCCGGGCGACGTCGTCGAGCACCCACCGGAGGTTGTCCCGGTAGGCCGCCCAGAACTCCTCGCGCGGGAGTTCGCCGTCCCGGAGCCGGGTCCAGGGGTCCTTGATCCCGTCGGTCTCGGCCTCCGAGAGTCGCTCTAGCTCCGCCAGCTCCTCCGGGGAGAGCTCGGTCAGCGCCGCCGTCTCGGCTGCCTGGCTCTCGCTGTCGTCGCCCCCGTCCCCCCCCGAGCCACGTATCTGCCCCCACGACTCGATGTCGGCGGTGCCGAGAAACCACTCCGGCCGGGACCGGAAGGGGGCGTGTGGTTGCATGTAGTGGACGAGTACGCGGTCGACCCCCAGTTCCGCGCGGCGGTTCCAGACTGCCAGGGCCGCGTCGGTCAGCGGGTCGGGCGGGATCGTCGAGATCCGGTCGTCGACCCACTCCTCGCGCCAGGCCTCGTAGAGGAGTCCCCACTCGTCGGGGTCGAGCGGGAGCGTCTCGCCGGAGGTGACCAGCACGTGGTCGGCCGACTGGGCGGTGAAGGGGTTGCCCGTGACGTATGCGGTACGGGCCAGCTCCTCGCGGTGGGCCGGCCCGAACGTGACGTCCATCCACTCGGCAGATTGGGAGCCGACCGACCAGACCGACTCGACGCTCCCACCCGGGACAGCCCGGTGCTCGCCGGCCACCTCCCGCATCAGGTCCACGCGACAGCCGTCGAGCACACAGCAGATGTCCCACTCCCGCTCCCAGACCGGCGTGCCGGGACAGAACCGCGAGACGGCCGCTCCCAGCCGGCTGGTGACGACCCGTCCGAGCAATCCCCGTCCGCTCATTCGCGTTCGGTCGGTGGCACGCGCTCGACACACATCAATCCCGCCGACCTCGCGTCGCCGGCCTCCCCCAGGAGCGCGGCCGACCCAGCTCGGCGTCGACCGCTCCATCGCGGCTCCCGGCCCAAAGCGCAACCGATAGACCCGCCCAGTCCCTACCGGGGACCATGCAGCTGGACGCCCGCCGCCGGGTGAGGGAACTGACGGCGGTACTCACTGTCGTCTCGCTCGCGCTGGTCTTCGGGGCGGTCCGGGGAGTCATTCCCGCGGGCGCACTCCCGCGGGTCGACGCCGTCGTCGCCGCGGCGCCCCATCTCAACGTCCTCGTCAGCCTCACAGCCATGGGGACCATCGCTTACGGCGTCCGCGCCATCCGGCAGGGACGGGTCACAGCCCACCGCCGGGCGATGGTCACCACGACGGCCCTCTTTCTGACCTTCCTCGGGCTCTACCTCTACCGGATCGTCCTCGCTGGAACCAAGCCCTTCCCCGGCCCGGAAGCGGTCTACCAGTTCGTCTACCTGCCGGTGCTCGGGGTCCACATGCTGCTCGCTATTGCCTCGATCCCCCTGGTCTACTACGTGCTCCTGGTGGCGACGACCCGGCCGGTCGCCGCCATCCGGGAGTCGCCCCACCCCCGGGTCGGCCGCGTCGCCGCGTCGCTGTGGTTCGTCGCCTTCGCGCTCGGGGTCGTCGTCTACGTGCTGCTGTACGTGGTCTACTGAGCCGCTGGACAGCGCCGGCAGGGGTGTGGCGGCACCACACCTGGCGGGGGCTTATCTTCCTGGCGTCCCGACTGCCAGTGTGCCCGTCGACCGCTCGCAGTTCCGCGCGCTCTGTCGGGGGCGCCCGCGAAGGGACCTCGTGGCGTTCGTGGCCGCCATCGAGGAAGCCCGCGGCCGGTCAGTCGACCGCCTCGGGGACGGTCGGCTGCGCGTCCACGCGCCAGCCGGCTCCCGCGAGGTGGTCGTCCGTCAGCCCGGCGAGTACGGCGCCAGCGGGCTGGACGGCGCCGACCGCGCGGTCGTCCTCGGCGCCCTCGACACCGACGACCCGCGGGTCCGGGACCTGGATGACCTCCACCGGGAGCTGTGTTACGCCGTCGACCGGCCCGAGGCCCGACAACTGGTCGCGACCCACTTCGACCGCGACCCCCGAACGCTCCCGGGCCCGACGCCGCACCACAACCGACCGGAAAGCGGTCGCTGGCTTCCGACACCCGACTGGCCCGGGCCGGGAGTCCCCTGGGCCGCGGCGCTCGCGGCGCTCGGGGTCTGCGTGCTCGTCGTCGGGGTCGCGGCTGCTGTCGGTGCCACCGGGGTACTCGGTTCCCCGGCCGCGAACACCAGCGCCGACCCGGTGGAGCCGGTCGAAGTGGACGGGAGCCGGCTCACGCCGGCAGCCGACGGCGGGGTCGGGCAGCAGTCCGTCGACGACTACCCGTCCGGGGTCTCTCCGGATGGGGCGGTCGACCCCCGCATCGTCTCCCGGGTTCACCGCGTCACCCTCGACGACCGCTCGTACACGGCCCGGCTGCGCTACCGGGAGTACCGGAACGGGGAGCTCGCGGGCCGATACACCGAGGTGCTCCGGGTACAAGACGAGAGCCACTACGCGAGCCGGGTGACGTCGACCGGGGTCCTGGAGGGGGCGCCGATGCGGATCGCCACCGCCGACAGCTACGCCGACGGCTCGACGGAGTACGTCCGGAAGGACGGCGACCGGTGGTCGCTGACCGTCCGGGACGGCGACCCGTTCCTGCCGCGGGTCCGCAGCTATCTCGCCTGGAAGTTCTCGGTCGAGGAGACGACAGTCGAGCGGGTACCGGTCGGGGTCCGCATCCGCTTTGCCGGCGAAGCCTACGGGACCAGCACACCCGTCACCGGATACGCAGTGGTCACCGAGGAGGGCCTGGTCCGGTCGCTGCGCAGGTCGTACGAACTGGAGAGCGGGACCCGCGTGGTCGTCACTCTCAACACGACGAACGTGGGCGAGACGACCGTCGAGAAACCGGCGTGGGTCTCGTGACCGGTGACACGGGCGCCAGGCACCCGGACCCGGGCCTGTGACACTCAGTCGTCGGCGCTGGCGGGCTCGCTGCCGGGGCGTTCGACCTCGCGGTCCCGCTCCTCGCCCTCGATATCGTACGGGTACGCACCGCTGACACAGCCCAGACAGAGGTCCTCGCGGTCCGAGTTCAGCGCCTCCGTGACCGCCTCCACGGGGAGGTAGGACAGCGAGTCGGCGCCGATCTGCTCGCCGATCTCCTCGACGGACCGGTCGGCCGCGATGAGTTCCTCCCGGGTCGCCATGTCGATCCCCAGATAGCAGGGGGCGACGATCGGCGGGGAGCCGATCCGGAGGTGGACTTCCTCGGCGCCGGCCTCCCGGAGCAACTCGATGAGCTGGGTCGAGGTCGTGCCGCGGACGACCGAGTCGTCGATGAGCGTGACGGTCCGCCCCTCGACGGTGTCGCGGATTGGGTTGAGCTTCAGCCGCACCGCGCGCTCGCGTGCGTCCTGGGTGGGCATGATGAACGTCCGGCCGACGTAGCGGTTCTTCATCAGCCCCTCGGCGAATTCGGTGTCCGCGCCGTCCTCGGCGGCAGCCTCCGCGTAGCCCGAGGCGAAAGAGCGCCCGGAGTCCGGCACCGGCATCACGACGTCGGTCTCGATGCCCGACTCGGCCCAGAGCTGTCGGCCGAGTTCCCGGCGCACCTCGTAGACGAGGTCCCCGTCCATCTCGGAGTCCGGCCGGGCGAAGTAGACGTGCTCGAAAAAGCAGTGCGCGGAGTGTTCGCGGTCGAACAGCTGGTAGCTGTCGAAGCCGGAGCCGTCGGGGTGGAGCACGACCAGTTCGCCGGGTTTCACGTCGCGAACGAGGTCGCCGTCGAGCGTGTCGATAGCGGCCGACTCCGAGGCGATGACGTAACCGTCCTCGAGTTCGCCAAGACAGAGCGGGCGGTTGCCCTGGGGGTCCCGGACGCCGAGGACGGTCTCGTCGTGCATGATCGTCAGCGAGTAGGAGCCGTGCAACCGCTCCATCGTCGACTTGACCGCCCGCACGAGGTCTTCCTCCAAGAGGTTGCGGGCGAGCTCGTGGGCGATCACCTCGGTGTCGCCGTCGGAGGTGAAGGCGTGTCCCAGCGTCGCCAGTTCCTCGCGCAGCGACTCCGTGTTGACGAGGTTCCCGTTGTGGGCCAGGCCGAGCGACCCGCTTTTGAACGAAACCGAGAACGGCTGGGCACAGGATGCGCCCAGCCCGCCTGCCGTGGGATAGCGGACGTGCCCGATCCCGTTTGCACCCTTGAGCGCCTCGATGTCGTCGGGCTCGAAGACGTCACCGACCAGGCCGGTGTCGACGTGGTCGTGTTGCTGGAAGCCGTCGTGGGTGACGATCCCGGCGGCCTCCTGGCCGCGGTGCTGGAGGGCGTACAGCGAGTAGTAGAGAGGGCGGGCGGCGTCACGGTCTGCCAGGGAGATGCCGACGACGCCGCACTTCTCGTGCATTACTCTTTACTTTGCCAGGCGTAGCCGCGCCGCTTCGCCGACTTGCCGAAGCCACACGACGAACAGACTCCCTTCTTGCTGTGGTAGGATTTCTCGCCACACCGTCGACACTTGACGTGTGTGGTGGTGTTTTTCTTGCCCTGACTCGGTGTACCTGCGCCAGTCATGGGTTGATGGAAACGACGTTGTCGCCGCGTATAATCGTTGTGTTGTCCCCCTCCTCGACTACGAGATTCATGTGCTGGTCGTACCCCGAGAGGACGCCCTCGTACACCTCGCCGCCTTTCAGGTGGACCGTCACTGCCCCCCCGACCGACGCCTCCAGCACGTCCAGCGGCCGACTCCCGTTCTCTGTCATGCGTCTACAGGGCGCCGGTTCACACTTGAACGTACCGGCTCAGGGTCCGTTCGCTCCGCTGCCCCCTTGCTGGCGACGCGTCGGCCGGACGGACACGCCGGCCACAAGGGTTTCAGTCTCGGGGCAGTTGATTCGCCGACATGTCCACTCTCGGGAGATACCTCGCGCTCAGAGACGGCGAGGAGGTGGCGGTCCTCGGTGGGCTGTCGGCGGCCGTCGGGACGGTCGTCGTGGCCCTCTCGGACCTTCCCGAGGGCCTGGAACCGGTCGGGGTCGTCACCGTCGCGGCCATCGTCTTCCTCTCGCTGGTCTTCGCCCTGGCTCTCGCACGCCTCTAGAGGTCGACCGCGAAGTCCCCGTCGGCGCGCGCCGCAAACGCCGCCAGCAGGTCGGCGGTCCGGTCCAGGTCCCCGAGGTCGAGCACCTCGACGGGCGTGTGCATGTAGCGGTTGGGCACGCCGACGTTCAGCGAAGGGATCCCGCCACGCGAGGTGTAGAACGCGTCGGCGTCGGTGCCGGTCCGCGACCCCGCGGCCGACAGCTGGACCTCGATCTCGGCGGCCGCTGCAGCCGCCCTGACGGCCTCGACCACGGCGGGATGGTTGGCGGCTCCGCGGCCGACGACAGGGCCCTCGCCGAGCTCGACCCCGCTGCCCTTGTCCCCCGGCGCGCCCGGCGTGTCGGTGGCGTGGGTGACGTCCGTCGCCACGACCGCGTCGGGCGCGAGGTCGAATCCGACCATCTTCGCGCCCTGTAACCCGAGTTCCTCCTGGACCGTCGAGACCGCGTAGACTGTGGCGTCCGGGTCCTGGCGTGCGGCCCGGCGCAGCCCCTCGGCGGCCGCCCACGTCCCGATTCGGTTGTCCAGCCCGCGGGCCGCGACCCGGCCGTTCTCGAGGTCGGCGACGGTCTGCCGGAAGGTGACCGGGTCCCCGCGCTCGATCAGGTCCTCGGCTTCCTCGGCGTCGGTCGCGCCGACATCGACACACTGCTCGCCGATGTCGTCGACGGAATCGTCCTCGCGGTCCCGAAGGTGGATCGCCGTCTGCGCGACGACCCCCGGAACGGGGCCGTCGTCGGTGTGGACCTGGACGTGCTGGCCCTTGGTGACGGTGCGGTCCGAGCCGCCGACAGCCGCGAGCCTGAGCATCCCGTCCTCGGTGATGTCGCGGACCAGAAACCCGATCTCGTCGCCGTGGCCCGCCAGGGCGACCTCGGGGTCGCCGCCCTCCAGCACCGCGACGGCGTTGCCGTAGTCGTCGACGTGAACCTCGTCGGCGAAGGTCTCGACGTAGTCGACCCACACCCGCTGGCCGGCCGTCTCGAACCCCGACGGGGTCGCCGTCTCGAGCAAGTCCTCCAGGAACGCGCGTCGTCGCTCGTCCATGAACGGAGTTGGGCGGCCCGGGACTTCAACGACCCGGCCCGCCCGACGCCCCTGCGGGCCGACCCGTCTCACGGGACCGGCCTCGGTACACGTGTCAGCACACCTAAGACCCGCCCCCTCGAAGGGGAAGTATGGCGAAGTTCACGCTACTGGAGGTCCACCTCGAAGACGCATCGTTCACGGCTAATGCCCCTTACAGCGGGGCGAGCGGCGACGGTCAGGACGACGACACGGGCGAGGACGACACCGGTACCACGGCAGCCGACGGCGACTCCGGCGGGCGCGGGAAGGCGTTCGTGGGACTGCTGGTGGTCGTGGCGATCCTCGCGCTCGCCTACCTCGGCAGCCGTAAGCTCGGCGGCGAGGACGTGCCGGACATGGAGGTCGAAGCGGAACTCGAGACGTAGGAGAGACGGGACGTAGGAAAGACATATCCCCGTCGGCGGGCTGATCGGAGTATGAGTCTCTACCGGAGCGTGCAGGCGGTTACCGGGGCTTCCGGGGACGGCCCCATCGACTGGGTCGCCGTCGCCGATGCCGCCAAGGCCGCCACGGACCCGGGTGACGTGGACCTCCCTGCCGAAGAGCGGGAGGCCTACGCCACCGACGTCCGGGAGGCCCGCGACCGCGTGCGCGAGGTCACTGCTCTCGACTTCGAGCTCCCCGAGCGGGTCGAGATCCAGCACCGCCACCACTGGGTCGACGCCAACATCGTCACCTTCGAGCGGCTGATGGCTCCCGTCGAGAGCCAGGCCCAGTACATCCCCGGGGTCGCCCGGGTGGTCAACACCGGTTCGATGGCGTTCGTGCTCTCCTTTCTCTCGCGGAACGTGCTGGGCCAGTACGACCCGCTCCTGCTCGCCGACGGCGACGACCACGCGCTGTACTTCGTCCGGCCGAACATCCAGCGGGTCGCCGAGGAACTGCCTGGCCCCTACGACCGGTTCCGGCGGTGGATCGTCTTCCACGAGGTGGCCCACGCCGCCGAGTTCGGGGCTGCCCCGTGGCTCCCCGACCACCTCGAGAGCGAGATGACCGAGGCCGTCGAGAAGCTCACCGAGGGGACGCTGGACCGGGACTCGCTCGGGCGACTCGACACCACGATGACCGCCGTCGAGGGCTACGCCGAACTCGTGATGGACCGTGCCTTCGACGAGGAGTACGCCGACCTCCGGGACGCGCTGGACGCCCGCCGGCAGGGCCGTGGCCCCCTCCAGCGGCTCGTCCGCCGCCTGCTGGGCCTGGGGATGAAGCGCCGCCAGTACGAGCGGGGCAAGGACTTCTTCGAGGCCGTCGTCGAGGCGAGCGACATCGAGACCGCCGGCCGGGTGTGGGACTCGCCGGAGGCGCTGCCGACCGACGAGGAACTCGACGACCCCGACCGCTGGCTCGCCCGCGTCGCCTGAGCGTCGATGCCGCGACGACTCACCGAGGGCGTCTGGCTGCTCGACCTGGGGCTGGTCGAGCCCGTCGACTCCTACGCCTACCTGGTCGACGACGCCGACGACGGGACGGTGACGCTCGTCGACGCCGGGCTGTTCCTGAACCGGCCGACCATGGGAGCGGAACTCGCCGCCGCCGGCGAGGGGTACACACTCGCGGACGTGGACCGCGTGCTCGTGACCCACTACGACCTCGACCACGTCGGCGGGCTGCGCGCGTTCGCCGGCTCCGGCGTCCCCGTCTACGTCGGCACCGACGACGCCGCGCTGCTTGCTGGCGACGCCGACCCGCCGCTGTTGCACCACAAGGGCCTCTTTCACCGGGTTGTCCGCCGGGTGTGGCCGTTCCCTGACGTCGAGGTCGTGCCCGTCGGCGACGGCGAGACTGTCGGCGGCTTCCGCGCGTACCACACGCCCGGACACAACCCCGGTCACACCGTCTACGTCCACGACGCGCTCAAGGTGGCCTTCCTCGGCGACCTCGTCTGGGGTGCCGAGGGCGGGCTGACCACGCCCATCCGGTTCGACTCCTACGACATGGACGAACTCGCGGCGAGCGTCCGGGACCTGGCCGCCCGCGCCGGGGAGTTCGAGGTGGCCGCGATGGGCCACGGCGACCCCCTGACTAGCGGCGGGTCGCACGCACTCGCCGAGCTGGCCGAACGGGTCTGAGCGCGCAACGGCGGCCGCGGTGAGCCACCGCGGGCGGTAATAAAGAGTTTTGTCGGGCTCAGCCGTAGCCGGGCCCATGGCGGAGCACACCGTCGAGTTCGTCGGGACGGGCGAGGCGGTCACCGTCTCGGAGAAGGAGACCATCCTCAGCCGCTGCATCGAGGAGGGTATCGCCCAGGAGTACTCCTGCCGGGTGGGGATGTGTCTGGCGTGCTCGGCGGAGATACTCGAGGGGGAGGTCACCCAGCCTGCGGCCCGCGGGCTCACGGAACAGGAACGCGAGCGGTACGCCCTGACCTGCATGGCCCGCCCGCAGTCGGACCTGAAACTCGACCGCGGGAAGTATCCGCCGAGTCTCGAGGGCGATGTCGGGGAGGGTGACGCCGCCACTGCCGCTGACGATTAGGGACCAGCGTCCGCGCGCCACAGGCGCGCGGTTCACCCGGCGCGAACGGAGTGAGCGCCGAGGGTTTTTCGCCACCGGAAGACTCGCTTCGCTCGTCTTCCGAGCCTTCCCTCGCTGCTCGGGAAGACCACGTTTTTTGCCGAGCGAGTTGCGGGCCGCCGGCCCGCAACTGCATGCCGTGGCGGCGAAGCCGCCACGCGGCGGCCGGAGGCCACCCGAGGCGAAAAAAGGTGGTAGCTAGTCGTCAGCAGACGCTTCCGACCCGGGCGCGTCGACGGCGACGTTTGACTCGTGACCGCGCGCGTGTTCGCGGAGGTCGCCCGAGATACCGGGGGCGTCGGCCCGCGTGAGCTCGCCCGCCTCCTCGAGTTCCTCGAGAGACATCGGGAACTTCCGTTGGTCGTAGTGGATGGCGATGCCGGCCTTCGCCCCCATTCCCATCGCGACGGGGACCTGGTTGTGGCCGGAGATGACGTCACCGACGGCGAAGACGCCGTCGACGCTGGTGCGGCCGTGGTCGTCGACCGCCACGGTGCCGTCGTCGTTCAGCTCACAGCCCAACTGTTCAGCGAGGTCGGTGTTGTAGTCGGAGCCGTACATGGCGAAGCCACCGCGGTACACCCGGCGTGTGCCGTCCTCGAACTCCATGGCCTCGAGCCAGCCCTCGTCGTCGTTCTCGACGCCCGTCACTTCCTCCTCGATGATGTCGACCGGGTGAGCGCGGACCTGGCGGTCGGTTTCCCCGTCCCACTCGGGCTCGTCCCCGTTCAGGAGGATGTCGACGTCGTCGGTGAAGTTGAGCATGATCATCGCGACGTGGGCCGCGCTGGAGCCGTTGCCCATCACGTAGACGGGCGCGTCGACGAACATGTAGGCGTCGCAGTGCAGACAGTAGTGGAGGCCGCGGGCCGTCCGGGGAGCCGGCGGGTCCGGGCGACCGTCGGTGAAGCCCGTGGCGAGTACGACCGACTCGACGAGGATATCGACCTCGTTGCCTTCCAGATGGACGCGGCCGTCGTCGGTGTGTTCGGCCTCGGTGACCAGGTCGCGGAAGTGGTCGGCGCCGTACTCCTTGACCTGCTGGAGCCCGGTCTGGAGGTACTCGTTGCCGCTGGTGTCCTCGGTCACGCCGATGACGTTGTGGGTGTCCTGCATCATCGCGGCGCGGCCGCCGCCCCGGTCGACCAGTGCGGTGTTGTGACCGAGGCGGGTGGTGTACAGCGCTGCGGTGAGGCCGGCGGGGCCGCCCCCGACGACCGCGACGTCGTACTCTGCTGGCTCGCTCATGGAACCATGTAGGGGCTGGTCGTATTTCAACGTCGGGTAACCCGGCGGTAGTCACCCCCCACCAACCCCCGGTGGGGAACGGCCCCCGTCGGGTCGGTCCGGACACCCGAACGCACCCGGTTCGTCCGGGCGAGCGCCAAGAGTAGCCCATAAATGTATGGCCTCCCTACGTAGGGGTAGGACCGGCGTCAGCGGACGGTCGTCGACCCACCCCAAACCATGAGCAGTCGCGTATACAGACTCCACTCGACACTCGAACTGCCACTCGAAGACGTCTACGAC
>JAZKSZ010000064.1:0-10542 GCA_036625795.1 Haloarculaceae archaeon | reverse complement strand
CGGTGAACGGTTGCATGCGCCCGGATGCGCCCGTGCCCCACAAAACGGTTCCGACACCGCCGACCCGCCCCGTCTCCTGGACGCCGGCGGACGCCCGGGCTTGCGACAGGCTTCCGAAAGCGTCGTAGGCCCCGGCCGCGAGGGACAGGTATGGACGTCGGGCTGGTCATTCTGGACGGGTGGGGGCTGAACCCCGACCCACAGCGGGACGCGGTGGCGGCCGCCGACACGCCCACGGTGGACCGCTACCGGGAGCAGGGAGCCTGTGGCACGCTCGAGACTCACGGCCGCCGGGTCGGGCTCCCCGAGGGGCAGATGGGCAACAGCGAGGTCGGCCACCTCAACATCGGCGCCGGCCGGGTCGTCACCCAGGAGTCGGCCCGGGTCACGGACGCCATCCGGGCGTGGCGGGAGGGCAGGGCTGCGACCGACGCGGGCGATCCCCCGCTCGACGGGAACTCGGCCATCCAGGAGGCAATCGAGCACGCGGCCGACAACGGCGGTCGGGTCCACCTCCTGGGACTGGTCAGCGACGGCGGGGTCCACTCCTACCAGGACCACGTCCACGCGCTGGTCGACCTGGTGAGCGACGAAGGACTCGAACCGGTCGTCCACGCCTTCACCGACGGCCGGGACACCGCACCGAAAAGCGGCGCCGGCTTCCTCGCGGAGCTGGAGCGACACGTCGAGGAGGCGGGCGGGCACGTCGCGACGGTCTCTGGCCGCTACTACGCTATGGACAGAGACGAGAACTGGGAGCGCACGGGCCGCGCCTACCGGGCCATCGTGGACCGGGAGGCCGACCACGCGGCGCCCTCGGCGGTGGCGGCCGTCGAGGCCGCCTACGACCGCGGCGAGACCGACGAGTTCGTCGAGCCGACGCTCGTCGAAGGCGGCTCCGCCCTCGCCGAAGACGACGCGGCGGTGTTCTGTAACTTCCGTGCGGACCGTGCCCGCCAGCTCACCCGGATGCTCGCGGACATCGAGCCCGACTGGGAGGTTCCGACCGACCCGCCAGCGGTCAGGGTAGTGACGATGACCGAGTACGACCGGACCTTCGACCTCCCCGTCGCCTTCCCGCCGAACGCACCCGAGGACACGCTCGGGGAGGTACTCGCCGAGGCGGGCCGCGCCCAGCTCCGGCTCGCTGAAACGGAGAAGTACGCCCACGTCACCTACTTCCTGAACGGCGGCCGGGAGGTCGAGTTTCCCGGCGAGATCCGGGAGATCGTCGAGAGCCCCGACGTCCCGACCTACGACCAGCAGCCGGCGATGAGCGCCCCCGAGGTGACCGACCGGGCGGTCGCGGTCATCGACCGGGAGGACCCCGACGCCGCAGTGGTCAACTACGCCAACGCCGACATGGTCGGCCACACCGGCGACTTCGCGGCCGCGGTCGCCGCCGTCGAGGCCGTCGACACACAGCTGGCGCGGCTGGTCGACGCGATGCAGGCGGCGGGAGCCCACGTCCTCGTGACGGCCGACCACGGCAACGCCGACGAGATGGGGACGCCCGACGCCCCCCACACCGCTCACACCACGAACCCGGTCCCGCTCGTCTACCTGGCGCCCGACGGGACCGACGGCGGCCGCCGCGTCCGCGAGGGCGGGACGCTTGCCGACGTCGCACCGACGATGCTCGGACTGATGGGGCTCACGAAACCGCCGGCGATGACCGGCGAGTCGCTGCTGGAGTGAGCGTGGTGGGAGAGTCCGCCGACCGGGACTGCGACGTGGTGGGAGAGTCCGCCGACCGGGACTGCGAGGATGACGACACTGCCAGACGGGCCTACCGCGTCGCCTACGACGGCCGGGCCTACCACGGCTTCCAGCGCCAGCCGGACGTGCCGACCGTCGAGGACGCGCTGCTGGAGGCGCTCCGGGCGCTCGATATCCGTCCCAGCAACGGGGTACCGCCGGGATGGGCGGCGGCCGGTCGGACCGACGCCGGGGTGTCGGCAGTCGCCCAGACCGTCGCCTTCGACGCGCCGGCGTGGCTGTCGCCGGCCGCGTTCACCAGCGGGCTGCCCCCCGACGTGTGGGTGTGGGCCGACGCCCCGGCGCCCCCTGACTTCCACGCCACCCACGATGCCACGACCCGGACGTACACATACCACCTGCACGCACTCCCCGAGCATGTCGATGACGCCTGCGCCCGCGGAACGCTCGCGGCCCTGTCCGGCGAGCACGACTTCCACAACCTGACACCGGACGACGAGGGCACCGTCCGGGACCTGGAGACGGACCTCGAACGCGAGGGCGAGTTCCTCCGCATCCGGCTCCGTGCGGACGGGTTCCCCCGCCAGCTCGTCCGGCGGGTCGTCTCGCTGGTTGCCGAGCGCGCCCGCGGGGAGTCCCCGGAGGGCCGGGTCGACCGGGTTCTCTCCCCGGAGCCGCTGTCCGGTCCCGAAGGCGTGCCGCCTGCGCCCGCCGAGGCGCTGGTACTGACGGACGTGTCGTACCCGGTCTCTTTCGAGGGTAACGACCACGTGCTTTCGGAGGCCCGGGAGTGGTTCGAGGGTCGCCGGGTGGAGGGCGCGACGCTGGCGCGGGTGAGCGCGACGGTCGGGGACTCGCTCCCTGACTGACCAGGGGTCCCCAGGGCGTGGGTCCTCCCGGATGCGGCAATCGCCCCAACGTATCTGGAAAAGTTCAACCGTTATGCGAGCGACAGGAACGGTATGGACGACGTAGACGACGTACTCGAGGAACTTGCCAGCCTGCCGACGATGGTCCACGCGACCGCCTCGCCCGACGGCAGCGAGGTCGCGCTGTACTACGACATCACTGGCCGCAACGAACTTCACGTCCTGGACGTCGAGACGGGCGAATTCGAGCAGTGGAGCGACGGCGAGGTGCCCCGGAACGCCCGCTGGCACGTCGACTGGGACGAGGGCGGCGACCGGGTGTACTTCCACCTCGACGACGCGGGCGACGAGCAAAACGACGTCTACGCTATCGACCGCGACGGGAGCGTCGAGCCGGTCGTCGAGATGGAGGGCCAGACCTCCGTCGTGGACACCGCCGAGGACGCCCTGCTGCTGGGCTCGAACCGCGACGGCCAGCTCAACCTCTTCCGGCACGAACTGGGTGGCGAGACGGCGAAGATCACCGACTACGAGCGGGCCGTCTGGGCCGCTGTCCTCTCGCCGGACGGGAACCGGGTGGCCTACGCGACCAATGAAACCGACGACTTCGACAACCGCGACGCCTACGTCGCGAACGCCGACGGCTCCGACCCCCGCGTGCTCGACGTCGGCGACCTCGGCGCCGAGACCACGCCCGTCGACTGGGGACCCGACGGCGACCGGCTGCTGCTCGCGGACAACAGCCCCGACCTGGGGCGGATCGGCGTCTACGACCTCGAGAGCGGGGACGTCCAGTGGCTCGGCGACGGCGACTACGAGGAAGCTCCGGAGGCGTTCATGCCCGACGGACAGCGCGTGGTCGGGACCCGGACCCGCGACGCGCTGACCGTCCCCGTCGTCTACGACCTCGAGACCGGCGAGGGCCGGGAGTTCGACCTCCCGGAGGGGGTCGCGGAGTTCGGGATGGCAGGCGAGAGCGTCCTCGGCGACGACCGAGTCGTCCTCTCCCAGACCACGCCGACCACCCGACCCGCGCTGCTGGCCTACGACCTGGCGACCGACGAGGCCGAGACGCTGGTCGAGCCGGAGTACGGTCCCTTCGAGCCCGAGGACTTCGCCGACGCCGAGTACTTCACCGTCACCTCCGACGGCGTCCCCGAGACCCGGCAGGCGGCCGTCGAACACGACCCCTACGAGGAGATGGAGGTCGGCGCGCTGCTGTACGATTCGGGAGAACGACCCTCGCCGCTGGTGGTGAACCCCCACGGCGGCCCGCGGGCCCGCGACGAGAAGCGCTTCGACCTGTACACCCAGGTGCTCGCGGCGCGGGGCTTCTCGGTGCTGCAGGTGAACTACCGGGGGTCGACGGGCCGTGGCCGGGAGTTCATCCGCGCGCTCGACGAGGACTGGGGCGGGGCCGAGCAGGGGGACGTCGCCACCGCCGCCGAACACGTCCTCGCGGAGTACGACTGGCTCGACGAGGACCGCGTCGCCGTCTTCGGGGGCTCCTACGGCGGCTACTCGGCGTACTGGCAGCTGGTCCAGTACCCCGACCTCTACGACGCCGGCGTGGCGTGGATCGGGCTGACCGACCTCGAGGACCAGTACGAGAACACGATGCCCCACTACCGGACCGAACTGATGGAGAAGTACCTTGGGACGCCCGAAGAGCATCCCGACCTCTACGAGGAGCGCTCGCCGGTCACCCACGTCGACAACCTCGCGGCGCCCCTGCTGATGGTCCACGGCGTCAACGACCGCCGGGTCCCGGTTTCCCAGGCGCGGATCTTCCGGGAGCGCCTCGAAGAACGTGGATACGAGGAGGGTGAGGACGGCGACTTCGAGTACCGCGAACTCGGCGAGGAGGGCCACGCCTCCTCCGACCAGGCACAGAAACTGCGGATGTTCCGGCTGCTCGACGACTTCCTGCAACGGCGGGTCGGGACCGGGCGGGTCGCCGAGGCGGACGACTGACTACCCGGCTCTCCCACCGCCGTCACCTGACCCGCTGCCGTCGTCCGTCTCTCCGCTGTTCGCCGCGTCCTCGGAGCCGCCGTGCTCCTTGTTGACGGGTTCGAACCAGCGGGCGGCACCGACGAGCAGACTCACCGTCAAGTAACTTAGCGCGACCAGGGCGACCGCCCAGGGCAGCAGTATCGCGAGGACGTCCGGTACCACGGGGTCGTCCCAGTCCTGGACGAGCCGGTCGAGATACAGCACCGCGAACGCGAGCAGGACGGCCAGCACGGCGCCGAGACGCCTGACCGTCCGCTGGAGGGCATTCGAGGGCACGGGCGTGAAACACGGGAGCGCGAACAAATAGCTGGCGGACCGGGAACGGCGCCGAGACGGCGGCTGTCGGGGTTACTCTGCCCAGCGCTCCGGCCAGACGCCGGCGGCGCGCATTCCGGGTTCGGCGCCCGCCTCGCGCAGCCGCCCGCGGAGCCACACGGGGTCGATACCCTCGAAGGAATCGCCTGCGACGCGCTCGACGAGCAGGGCCGCGAGGAGGGCGTGGGTCCGGACCGTCCGGGGGTCGGCCTTGTCCAGCGTATCGGCGCGGGTGTGGGTCCAGCCCCGCTCCCAGACGCCGTCCTCGCTGGGGCGGCTGCTGTGCAACTGGAGCGCGGGGACCCCCTGCCGGAGGAACGGCCAGTGGTCGCTGTAGGGGTGGGGCCGCTCCTCGACGGCGATCGGGTCCGGAACCTCGGACACGACTCCCCCGACGGTTTCCCGGAGGTCGCCGCTCCCGTGAGTGATCGCCCGGAGGTCACGGAACCGGCCGGCACCGTCGACGTTGACGACCGCGCGAAGCCGGTCCGTGTCGACGGTCTCGGCCAGGGCTTCGGCGCCGAGCAGGCCGACCTCCTCACACCCCGTGGCGGCGACCTCGACCCGGCAGTCGAGCTCTGCGTCGGCGAGCGCGCGGACCGCCCCGACCATCGTCGCCACGCCACAGCCGTTGTCGAGTGCGCCCTCGCCGACGTCGTGGGCGTCGTAGTGAGCGAGCAGGAGCACCGCCTCGTCGGTGTCCGGGCCGGTCGCGGCGCGGACGTTCTGGCTCTCGCCGGGCTCGGTAGCGGCTTCCACGTCGAGACTCACCTCGTCGCCGCGGTCGGCGTACCGGCGGAGCCACTCGCCGGTCTCGTGGGACACCCCGACTGCCGGCGTGTCGGCCTCCTCGCCGAAGCGCAGCGCGCCGGTCGGCGGGAGCTGGCCGGGGCGGTGGCTGGCGAAGACGACCGCCCGGGCGCCCGCGTCGGCGGCGTGGCCACACTTCTCCATGCGGTGGACGTGGCGGTCGGCTTCGGGCGGGGTCGCGGTGCTGACGACCGCGACCGCCCCCTCCAGGCCCTCGCAGTCTTCGGGGGTACCGTAGCCGGCGTCTACGAGCGGCCCGGTCACGTCGGCCGGCGGCGAGTACGGCAGCGCGACCGCCTCGAACTCCCTGGCGGGCGCTGTCCCGACCGCGAGTGTGGTCTCGTTGCGGCTCCAGCGCTGCATCCCGAAGGGCTCGATGCGGGCGTCGAGCCCAGCAGTTTCGAGCGCCTCTCGGACCCGCTCGGCGGCACGGCGCTCGCCGGGGTGGCCGCCGAAGCGCTCTATCGCGGCGAGGTCGGTCAGTAACTCCCAGGGTGCGTCGTCGCGCCAGGCGCGCCCGAGTGTGGCGTCGTCCATGCACCCCGCAGGACCGGGAATACCGAAAAGCCTGGCATCCGCCTACGCCAGCCCGGGATACCGGTCGGCCCAGGGTCGGTGGCGCTCGACGGCGGCGCTGGCCGCGAGCACCCGCTCGTCGCCCAGGCGGGGACCGACGACCTGGAGGCCGACCGGGAGCCCGTCGACGAAGCCGGCCGGGACCGACGCCGCCGGGTGGTCGGTCATGTTGAACACCCACGAGAGGATCCAGTCGAGGTAGGGGTCGGCGGGTTCGCCGTCGATCTCCGTCGGCCCGCGCTCGGTGGTCTCGAAGGGGAGCACGCCGAGCGTCGGCGTGACGAGCAGGTCGTACTCCGCGAAGACGTCCTGGACGGCGTCGTAGACGTCGGTCCGGACGATGTCGGCACGCTGGCGGTCGGTCGCGGAGTACTCCCGGCCGGCCTCGACGATGCGGACGAACAGCGGGTCGACCTCGTCCCCGTGGTCTTCCAGCAGGTCGACGCCGTGGGCCTCCTCGACCTGGAGCGCGACGCCGGCCATCAGCGTCTGGAAGTAGGTCCGCCAGGCGTCGGCGATCTCCTCCCGGGGGCGGCCGTACTCGACGTCGACCTCGTGGACGGTCGCCCCCGCAGCCCCGAGCGCGCCACACGCGTCGGCGACGGTCTCGCGGACCGCGGGCTCGACCGGGAAGATCCCCAGGTCGGGGCTGTACGCGACCTCGAGCCCGTCGACCGGGCGCTCGACGGCGCCGCGGTAGTCGACCCCCTCGTCGGGGTGGGTGAAGGGGTCCTCGGGATGGGGCCCCGCCATCACGTCGAGCATGAGCGCGGCGTCGGCCACCGTCCGGGCGAGCGGGCCGTGCTGGACGAAGGGGGAGTGGCCATCGAAGGCGTCCGGCCGGTTCCCCTTCGGTACCCGGCCGAAGGACGGCTTGTACCCGACCACGCCACAGCAGGCGGCGGGAATGCGGATCGAGCCGCCGGCGTCTGAGCCCTGGGCCAGCGGGACCAGCCCGTCGGCCACGGCCGCCGCCGACCCGCCGGAGGTCCCGCCCGCGGTCCGGTCCGTGTCGAAGGGGGTGACGGTCGTCCCGACCAGGTCGTTGTCCGTCGTCGGCCGGTTGCCGAACTCCGGGGTGTTGGTCTTCCCGATGACGATGGCCCCCGCCGCCTCCAGCCGGTCGACGACTGGCGCCGAGCGCTCGGGGACGTACTCCTCGAAGACCCGCGAGCCGTAGGTGTGGCGGGTGCCGGCGTGGTAGGTGAAGAGGTCCTTGACGGCGACTGGGAGGCCGTGGAGCGGGCCGACCAGCTCCCCGGCGGCGAGCGCGCGCTCGGCCTCGCGGGCTTCCTCGCGTGCGGCCTCCCGGCGGACCGTGACGTAGGCGTTCAGGCGGTCGTTGCGGCGCGCGATGCGGTCGAGGTGGGCGTCCACGACCTCCGTGGGCGTGAGGTCGCCACGCCGGATCCGCTCGGCGACGACGGTCGCGGGCGCGAAGGTGAGGTCGTCGGTCATCCGCGAGCCTTCGACCGGCGGGGTCAAAACTCCCGGTGCTGGGAGCCCGGGTGCGGACGAAACCGCGAAGGCTTACGGGTCCGCCGTCCCTACGCGTGGCCATGAGTTCGGCCGACGTCCCCGAGCGCGAGAAGATCGACGAGGAGTACATCTGGGACCTCGAATCCCTCTTCGCCGACGACGATGAGTGGGAGGCGGCCTTCGAGGAGGCCGGCGAGATGCTCGCCGACCTGCAGGCCTACGAGGGCCGCGCGGTCGAGGGCGCCGCCACCCTCCGGGAACTCCTGGAGACCTACGAGGAGGTGATGCGGGCGGTCTCGGACGTCTCGGCGTACGCCCGCATGCGGAAGGACGAGGACACCCGCGACGACGAGGCACAGGCGATGGCCGCCCGCGCACAGTCGCTGTCCTCCGAAGCACAGAGCGCAGCCTCCTTCATCGAGCCGGAGCTGCAGGAACTGGACCGGGAGACCTTCGAGGCCTTCGTCGATGACGAACCCGCCCTCGCGGAGTACGACCACTACGTCGACGACGTGCTGCGGATGAAGCCCCACACCCGCTCGGCGGAGGTCGAGGAACTCCTCGCGGAGCTAGGGGAGGTGACCGGCGCGCCGGGCGAGGTGTACAACATGCTGACCAACGCCGACATGGAGTTCCCGTCCGTCGAGGGGCCGGACGGCGAGCCCCAGGCGGTCACGCTCAACAACTTCACGACCCTGCAGCGGGACCCCGACCGGGAGTTCCGCCAGCGGGTCTACGAGTCCTTCTACGACGAGTGGGCCGACTACCGCAACGCCGTGGCGACCGCCTACCGAAAGTCCGTCAAGACCGACGAGAAGCTGGCGGCCGCGCGGGACTACGACACGGCCCGGGAAGCCTCGCTCGACGGGCCGAACATCCCCGTCGAGGTGTACGACACGCTCGTCGACACCGTCCGGGAGAACCTCGACCGGCTGCACCGCCACGCCGACCTCAAACGGGAGGCGGTCGGCGGCGACGAGCTGCGGATGTGGGACCTGTACGTCCCGCTGGTGGAAGGTGAGGGCCCGGAGATCCCCTACGAGGACGCCAAGGAGTACGTCGTCGACGCCGTCGCGCCGCTTGGCGAGCCATACCAGCAGCGGGTCGCCGAGGGCTTGGAGTCGCGGTGGGTCGACGTCTACGAGACCAAAGGCAAGCAATCGGGCGCCTACTCCGGTGGAACCTACGACTCCCAGCCGTACATCCTGATGAACTACCAGGAGGACGTCTCCTCTCTCTTCACCCTCGCCCACGAACTCGGCCACTCGATGCACTCCGAACTCGCGAGCGACGAGCAGCCCTACGTCTACGCCGACTACACTATCTTCGTCGCCGAGATCGCCAGCACCGTCAACGAGACGCTGCTCACGCACCACCTGCTCGATACCGTCGAGGACGAGCGGTTCCGCCGGTACATCCTCAACGAGTACCTCGAGCGGTTCCGCTCGACGCTGTACCGGCAGACCATGTTCGCGGAGTTCGAGCACCGCGCTCACGAGCGCTCCGCCGAGGGCGAGCCCCTGACTGCCGACCGTCTCGACGACCTCTATCACGGACTCAAGAGCGACTACTACGAGCCCGCCGCGGTCGACGACCGGATCGCCCGCGAGTGGATGCGGATCCCCCACTTCTACCGCTCGTTCTACGTCTTCCAGTACGCAACCGGCATCTCGGCGGCGGTTGCCCTCGTGGAGAACATTCGAGACGAGGGCGAGCCGGCCGCGCAACGGTACCGCGATTTCCTCTCGAGTGGCTCCCGGGAGTACCCCCTGGAGCTGCTGGAGACCGCGGGCGTCGACATGACCGACAGCGCCCCCATCGAGGCCGCGCTGTCGGTCTACGGCGAGTACCTCGACGAGTTCGCAAGCCTGACCTGAACAGAGGACGGTTGGGACGTTCTTTCTGCGCTCAGTACACACAAGGCCTGATACGGACGAGCGACAGCGAGCGGCACGTACGGGCCTCGCACAATCCTTATTATCGAACGGGGACGATCGTTCGACAGAGAATACCGATGGCTATCTCGCAGCACATCACCCGAACCGAGGGTGTCCTCGGCGGAAAGCCCCACATCAGGGGCTGTCGCGTCAGCGTCGTTGACGTCGTCGAACATCTCGAAGCGGGCGAGGATATCGCGGAGGTAGCCGAGAACCTGCAGGTCACACCCGAACAGGTCGAGGCAGCCGAGGCGTACTGGGATGCCCATCCGGAAGAGGTCGAGGCCCAGCTCCGGTCCCGCGATGACCTGTACGACGAGTTGTTGGATTCGAGTCGCGCGCCGTCGCCGTAGATGAATATCCTCTTCGACAGGAACACCGAGCCGAGATACATCAACGCGATAGCTACCGAGCCGTGGGCAAACACGGAATTCGCGGACGACCATCTCTCACAGACTGCGTCGGACCCGAAGCTGGCCCAGTACGCAGAAACGAACGATATGGTCCTTTTCACTCGTGATGCTGACTTCTTCAAATTAGTTCGCGACCAGTACGACTGTGGACTGCTGTACTTCAGGAAGGGAAAGCGCACCACTCCAGGAGATATCGTCCTCGCAGTCGAGCGGATCCGCGACGCGTACGCCAACCACGACAATATCGAGGAAGGGCTGCCAGGAAATTGGGTGTGAAATCGCATAACAAAGTGGGGCCGCGGACGCGAGACTATCGCCAGTCGAAGGCGCTGTCCAGGTCGTGTGGCGTGTGCCCCTCGTCGCCCGCCCGGTCGAGATAGTCCTCCAGGGCCGGCCGGAAGTCGGGAG
>JAZKSZ010000063.1:0-10575 GCA_036625795.1 Haloarculaceae archaeon | reverse complement strand
GCGAAGTCGAGCCCGTGGGGCGTCTTGAACTGCTCGGTGAAGGGCGGGTCGAACTCCTCGATGGGGAGTTTGTGGAAGATGCCCCCGCCGTCGTTGTTGACGAGGATGACCGTCGCGTCGACGTCACACCGCTCCAGCGCCAGCAACCCGTTCATGTCGTGGTAGTACGCCAGGTCGCCCGTCACGAGCACGAGCGGGTCGTCGGTCGCGCTGCCGGCGCCCAGCGCCGTCGAGGTGACTCCGTCGATGCCGCTGACCCCGCGGTTCCCGAGCGCGAACACGCCGGCAGTCCGTGGCCGGCCGAAGCGGTCCAGGTCGCGGACGGGCATGCTGTTCGAAACGAACAGTGTCGCCGGGTCCGGCAGGCGACGGGCCACCTCGTGGAGGACCGCTCCCTCGAAGAGCCGCTCCTCGCAGGCCTCGGCCACCAGCGGCCAGTAGTCGGCCTCGGCGTCCGCGAAGCGGCCGTGCCAGTCCGGACTCCCTCCTTCCTCGACCGCGGCGGCGAGCCCTTCCGCCAGCGGCGACGGGTCCGCGACGACGAGGTCGGTGGCGGTGAACTCCGCCTCCCGCCAGCCGCCCGCGGGGTCGACGACGACCTGCCGGGCGTCGGCGGCGGCGAGGTACTTCCGCAGGGTCTTCGAGGTGGGCGAGGCGCCGAACCGGAGCACGAGTTCGGGGTCGGCCCACGACTCCGCACCGTCGAGGTAGGAGTCGTAGCCGCCACAGACGGTCGTCTGCTCGACGTGTGGCCCGAACCGGAGTCCGGAGAGCGGGTCCGCGAGCACGGGGAAGCCGGTCGCCTCGGCGAGCCCGGAGAGTGCCGGCCGGGCAGGCATCGGCCGGTCGGACGGGCCACAGACCACCAGCCCGCGGTCGACGTCCTCGACCGTGCCTGCGAGCGCCTGCAGGTCCGCGCGGCGGAGCCGGGTCTCCCCGCGGGTTCTGGTGACGAACGGTCCGACCCGCCCGGTCGCCGCCTCCGGGTGCTCGCGCTCGAATCCCTCGGGGACGTCGCCGGGGACCTCGACCGGCTCCAGGGGCTTGCGGAAGGGGACGTTCAGGTGGACCGGGCCCGGCGGGGTGGCGGTCGTCTCGGCGACCGCCCGGTCGACGGTCGTCCGCAGCGACCGCAACTTCCGGGCGTCGGGCTCGGGTTCGGGGAGCGTCCGGTGGTACCGGACCGCGTCTCCATACAACGAGGTCTGGTCGGTGGTCTGGTTGGCGCCGCTGTCCTGGAGTTCGGGGGGGCGGTCGGCAGTCAGCGCCAGCAGCGGCACCCGGGACTCGCTTGCCTCCAGTATCGCCGGATGGAAGTTCGCGGTCGCGGTCCCGGAGGTGCAGACGAGCGCCGTCGGCGACCCCGTCCGGCGGCCACGCCCCAGCGCGAAGAAGGCCGCGGACCGTTCGTCGAGATGCGAGAGGACCTCGAGCTGGGGGTGCTCCGAGACGGCGACGGTCAGCGGCGTCGACCGACTGCCCGGCGCGACACAGACCGCTTCGACGCCCGTTGCCGCGAGTTCCTCCGCGATAGCCCGGCCCCACAGCGTGTTGCGGTTCGGCGCGCTCATCGGTTACTCGAGTTCGTCCATCACGGGCCGGTACTTCAGCTGTAGTTCGTCCCACTCGCTGTCGGGGTCGCTGTCGGCGACGATCCCCGCACCGGCAAACAGCGTCGCGACGTCCTCGCGGGCCAGCGCCGACCGGATGGCGACGCCGAAGGCCCCGTCGCCCGCGGCGTCGAACCACCCCACCGGGGCGGCGTACCACCCGCGGTCGAAGGCCTCGGTCTCGCGGATCGTCCGCAGGGCCTCGTCCGGGGGCAGTCCCCCGACCGCCGGCGTCGGGTGCAGGGCCTCGACCAGCGTGAGGACGTGCTCGTCGCGGGTGAGTGTCGCCTGCATCGGCGTCCGGAGGTGTTGGACGGTCGCGAGCCGCCGAACCGTCCGTGTTCCGGTCCGGATCGAGGCCGCAAGCGGGGCGAGCTGGTCGCGGACCGCGTCGGCCACCAGCTCGTGCTCGTGGACGTCCTTCTCGCTGTCACGGAGCTCGGAGGCGAGCCATTCGTCCTCGGCGGACGTGTCCCCGCGGCCGGTCGACCCCGCGAGCGCCTCGGTCTGGACGGTCCGGCCCGACAGCGAGACCAGCCGCTCTGGGGTCGCCCCGAAGAAGGTCCCGCCGCGTTCGGGCTCGACGAGAAAGCGAAAGCAACCGGGGTAGGTGTCGCTGAGCCGGTCGAGCGTGTCCACGACGTCGAGGTCGCCGGCCAGGTCGACCCCCAGCGACTGGGCGAGCACGACCTTCCGGAGGTCGCCCCGCCGGACGCTCGCGGTCGCGTCGGTCACCTGCCGGCGCCACCCGTCGAGGGAGGGGGTGGGCCGGCTGTCGGCGACCCCGGGCGGGTCCGCCTGCCCGAGGTCGGGCAGCGCCGCGAACCGGTCGCGCCACCGTTCGAGCCGGGTCTCCGCGCGCTCGGCCGCACCCTCCCCGGTGGCGGCGGTCGTCAGCCAGCCGTGCCCGTCCGCCAGCGACAGCTGCACCGCCGGGAGGACGAACAGCGCACCGGGATAGCCCTCCCAGGTCGCGCCCGGCCCGGGGTCGGCGTGTCCCTCGTGGAAGGCGAAGCCGCCGTAGAGCCGCGGCCGGGCAGCGTCGGGGAGGTCGAGTGGTCCCTCCAGCCCGGCGAACACCTCCTCGGCCCGCTCGCGGACGTGCTCGAACCGGTCCGGGCCCTCCGCCGTGACAGTCGCCGCCGCCCCGCCGGCGACAGCCGTCGTCGTCGCGTCGGCCCACGCGACCCGCGGGCGCCCGACCGCCCGCAGCAGCGGCTTGACGGGGGCCCTCTCGACGCGACACCAGCGGACCGTCCCGTCCACCGCTCGCGCGCCGGCGCGCTCGTCACCGCGCGGTTGTTCCATCTGCCTCGAATACGGGATCCGGACATTTGGACCTGACTATCCCACCCGCCCCCCCACGACCCCGCCCCAGCGGAGCGCCGGTGGGGGCCACGCCGCGACGCGCGCCCCTGGCTCGCCCGTGAGCCGGCGCGTTCTGGAACAGTAACGGTCATCTGGAAGTTCGGATTTTGCTCCCGAAAGTTCGCTTTTTCTTCCTGGAGGACGTTTTTCGAGTTCGTGAACATTCCCCGTCAGAGTTAAATACCCCTCCATGCAACCGGGACATGTTGCGATGCCAAAGGTAGAGATAACCATCCCTGAGCATCTCGAGATGCAGATCGCTCAGCTGGTCGAGCGGGGCGAGTTCCTCAACCGCGAGGAGGCGATCGAGGACCTGCTCTCCACCGGACTGAAAGCCTACAAGACGAGCGGCCCGACCGACGAGGAGGAGGAGCCTGGGTACGAGGACGACGGCATGATGGGCCACGACGACGAGTACGTCTTCTGACGGCCGCGTTCTGGTATCGGCTCTCAAGCAAGGTTTAACCGGGCGTCCGTCCTACTTGTCAGTATGCACAAAGACGAGCTGCTCGAGCTCCACGAGCAGATGGTCGTGATCAAGGAGTACTTCGCGGCGCTGGAGCAGGTCGACCCCGCACTGTTCGACCCCTACGAGGAGCTGGACGTGACGCCCGACGACGTCCACATGTCCAAAAGCGAACACAAGCACGCGGTCTTCGTGCTGGGCAACGCCCTGGCCAACGCCATGAGCGAGGACGAGTTCTCCGACGCCGGCCGGGTGGGCAAGCGGATGCGCGAGCTCGCCGAGGACGCCGAAAGCAAGCTGTAGTCAGTACTCCCGCTCGATGAGATAGTCCGCGACCGAAGCCAGCAGGCTGCTCGCCTCGTTGTCCGGGAGCGCGTCGAGGTGGTTCTTGCCGCTCCGGACCAGGCCGCGAGCCCGCTCGCGGGCGAACTCGATGCTGCCGGCCGTCTCCAGCCGGTCGAGCGCGTCGTCGATCTCGACTTCGGTGACTGCCTCGACAGTGTCGGCGTCGACCAGGCCGTCGACGTCGACACCCTGGTTGCGGGCGTGGACCGTGATCAGGGTCTGTTTGCCCTCGACGAGGTCGCTGCCGCGCTGTTTTCCGAGCGTCTCGGTCGGCGTCGTCAAATCGAGCAGGTCGTCCTGGATCTGGAAGGCCCGCCCGATGTCGAGGCCGTAGCTGTGCAGCGGCTCGACGGCGTCGTCGTGACCGAGGAGGACTGCCGGGATCGAGGCCGCGGCGGCGTAGAGTACCGCCGTCTTGAGTTCGACCATCCGCAGGTACTCGTCGGGCGTGACTGCCGCCCTGCCCTCGAAGTCGATGTCCAGCGACTGCCCCTCGCAGATCTCGGTGCAGGTGGTGGCGAGCTCCGAGAGCGCGCGAACCGAGCGTTCGGCCGGCGCACCGGTCTGCAGCATGTTCTCGAAGGCCTTCGAGTAGAGGGTGTCGCCGGCGAGGATGGCCGTCGAGAGGTCGAACTCCCGGTGGACCGCCGGCACCCCGCGGCGGACATCGTCGTCGTCCATGATGTCGTCGTGGATCAGCGTAAAGGACTGGATGATCTCCACGCTCACTGCGGCCCGCATGACGTCGACTTCGCCGTCGGCAGCGGGAAAGGAGCGGTAGTCCGTCGAGAGCGGTGACACGTCCGCAAGCGATTCGGCCGCGAGCAACAGCACCGTCGGGCGGAGCCGCTTGCCGCCGGCCTGCAGGAGGTAGCGGGAGGCCTCGTAGAGGCGCTCGGGCTCCGCCAGCGGGAGGTCCTCGTCGATGGCCTCGTTGACCCGCTCCCGGCGGCTGGCGACCGCCCGCTCGACCGCCTGCTGCCCCGCCATCTACTCCTCGACGAGGGTGATCATGTTGCCGTTGCGCGTGACGTGCAGGTCACGGCCGAGCTTGTACCCCTGGTTCTCCGCGAGGTCGACGTAGGGGGCGAACCCGCTCATGTCCTGGTGGGCGGGGATGACGTGCTGGGGCTGGAGGGTGTCGAGCATCTCGTAGTGACCCTCCCGGTTCAGGTGGCCCGAGACGTGGATGTCGTCGTAGATCCGGGCGCCCTGCATCCCGAGCAGGCGCTCGGACTGGTAGCGCTGGCCCTCGTTTGTCGGTTCGGGGATGACCCGTGCCGAGAACACGACCTTGTCGCCGTCGTCGAGTTCGTAGGGCGTCTCCCCGCGGCCCATCCGGGTCAGCATCGCGCGTGGCTCGCCCTGGTGGCCGGTCACGATGGGCAGGAAGTTCTCCTTGCCCTCGTTCATGACCCGCTTGAACGTCCGGTCCACCGATTTCCGGTGACCGTACATCCCCAGGTCGTCGGGGAAGTCGACGAAGTCCAGCCGTTCGGCCGTCCCGGAGTACTTCTCCATGGACCGGCCCAGAAGGACCGGCTGGCGACCGATGTCGTTGGCGAATTCCACGAGGCTCTTCACCCGGGCGATGTGCGAGGAGAACGTGGTCGCGACGATCCCGCCGTCGTAGTCCTCGATACTGTGGATGACGTCTTTGAGGTGGCGGCGGGCGACGGATTCGCTGGGCGTGCGGCCCTTGTTGCCCGCGTTCGTGCAGTCCTCGATGTAACAGAGGACGCCGCCGTCCTCCCGGGCGATCTCCCGGAACCGCTTCATGTCGATGGGGTCGCCGATGACCGGCGAGTGGTCCATCCGCTTGTCCAGCCCGTAGACGATCGAGCCCTCGGGCGTGTGCAGGACGGGGTTGATGGCGTCGATGATCGAGTGGGTGACGTTGACGAACTCGAGTTCGTTGCTCTCGCCGATCCGCATCGTGCCGCCGGCCTCCATCTTCACCAGGTCGTTCTGGACGCCGAACTTCTCCTCGCCCTGGATCTGCTGTTTGACCAGCTCGATGGTATAGGGGGTGGCGACGACCGGCGCGTCGTACCGGTGGGCCAGCTTCGAGATGGCGCCGATGTGGTCGAGGTGGCCGTGAGTCGGCACGATGGCCTTCACGTCACCCTCGAGGTCGGACATGATCCGGTCGTCGGGGATCGCGCCCATGTCGATCAGGTCGAGCGAGTGCATCCGCTCGGTCTCGACGTTGTCGTGGATCAGTACCTTCGAGAGGTTCAGACCCATGTCGAAGACGACGACGTCGTCGCCCGCGCGCACCGCAGTCATCTGCCGCCCGACCTCCTCGTAACCGCCGATTGTCGCGATTTCGATCTCCATTGTATCACTCCGAGATGCCGTCCTGACGGCCCGCCGGCGGGAGAGCCCGCGCGACCGGCCAGCACCCGCGTCTCGGGAAACCGCCGGCCGCGCGTGGTCCCGGACGCACCGTGTGGGTCCGGACCCCGCAAGAGGGGTCCGGACCGCGTGCGCCCGCCGGCCGTCGCACCGTCCTCGGACGGCCTGACACTCGGTTATCGGCGCCTACGACGGGCGATCGTAAAAACTGTGGGATCGGCTGCGGCAGCGTCCCGGTGTCACTCCACAACGGTGGGGCCGGGGACGCCTCGGTCACTCCGTCTCGTTGGGGTCTCCGAGCGGGTCCGAGGCTGCAGTCGACCCGGCCGGCTCGAACCCGCCTGTCCCCTCGGTCTCCGTCGACTCGGGGTCCGACTCACTTCCCTTCTCGAACCACTCTTCGGGCTCGGTCACACTCCCCTCCTCACGCCCGGTATCGGCCCCGGCGTCCCGGTCCGAGTCCCGGTCCCTATCCGGGGAGCCAAAAGCGATCTCCTCCGGGGACGGCTCTGGTGGGTCCGGGGACTGGTCACCTGGCCCGTCGGCCACCCCGACGTCGTCCACGCCGACATCGCCGGGGTCCGGCCGTCCGTCCGCCTCGACTGGCACGGTGTCGCTCGTCTCCACGTCGACCGGCTCCGTCTCCAGGTCCTGGGGCGGTGTCCACGCGTCGTCCGCACCGTCGGACCCGCCCACAGCGTCGGGTTCCCGGTCCGGACCGCTCACGGCGTCGGCTCCCCGGTCTGTGGTCGCAGTCGTGTCCGTTCCTCCGGTCGCGTCCGGGCCCGGTGGTACCGCTCCCGACTCGCCGGAGTCAGCGCTCCCGGCCGCTCTGGTCGCGGGCTCGGGCTCGGGCTCGCCCTCCGCTGGCGGGCCGATACGGGCGTCCAGCTCCGCGGGCTGATGGTCGCCCTCGGTCGCGCCAGTCCCGTCGGGTCCGGGGTCACCGGGCTCAGCGTCGGCCGCTTGGGTGGCCGCCTGTTCCGTGGTCGCGCCCGCCTGTTCTGTGGTCGCGGCCGGATCGCCGGTCCGATCGGCGGGCGACGCCACGCCGGCTGCTCCCTCGCCGGAACCTCTCCCAGGTTCGGCCTCACCGTCCGGACCGGGGTCGGGGCGCGAGCCGGAGCCGGGCCCCGACCGGTCGTCCGAAACCGACCCTTCCGCTGGCTGCCGGTCGCTGTCGGACCCTTCCTCCTGGCCGGCCGACGTTGTATGGCCGGCCGAGGTCCCGCCGGCAGCCAACTCGGCGCGCTCGACGCCCGTCGCGACGCCGTCGGCGACCAGTTTGTGCACCGCTCCGAGCAGTCCTGCGCCGAGCACGTAGGTCCCCAGCAGCCCGAGCACCGCGCCGGCTGCCAGCGTCGCAGGCGTTTCGAGGGGAGCCCCACCGAGCGCGACGTCGGCGAGAGTCGGCCAGGCGAGGGTGTAGCCCAGTCCGAGCAGAGCACCGCCGACCGCGACCACGCCGAGCACGTACGCGAACAGCTTGGCGCCGTACGCAGTACTGCGGACACTTCGAACCGCTGTCATACCCTGACCATGGACGAACGCGACTAAGGAGCTTTCGGCCGAGAGGGTTGGCCGCCCCCCTACGAGGGCGGTGACCCGCCGCGGATCTCCGTGCCCGGACTTCCCCCGTCGAGGAATGATTCCAGCCCGTCGGGCCCGAAGACGTGTGCCGGAACCGACAGGTCCAGCAGCGTTCGGACCTTCCCGGCCATCCCGCCAGTGACGTCCGTCCCGGCGCTCCCGCCCAGTACGTCGGCAACGTCGGCCCAGCTCTCGACCCTGCCGACGACCGTCCCGTCGGCGTCGAGCACGCCGGGCACCTCGCTGCAGAGGCCGACGCGGTCGGCACCGAGCGAGCGCGCCAGCGAAGTCACGATCTCGTCGCCGCTCAGAATGGTCGCGCCGGCTCCCTCCTGGACGACCGGGTCGGCGTGAGCGACCGGGAGAAACCCCTCGCCGAGCATCCGCTCGACGGTTCCGGCGGGCAGGGACAGAGCACCGGAAGCGTCCCTCGACGCGGCCGGCAGCGTCGCGACCGGCAGGGCCGGTACCCCCCGCTCCTGCAACGCCCCGACGACCGCGTCGCTGAGGTCGGTCATCGCGTCGTGGATATCCGTCACGGCGGCCGCGTCGTCGGTCCCGTCGGTGTCGGTGACGCCGTGGGCCTCGGCCCGCGGGTGGGCGAAACTTCCCCCGCCGTGGACCAGCACGAGGTCCTCGGCGGCGGCCGCGACCGCGGCGGCGGCCGCGTCGAGGCGGTCCTCGTCGAGTTTCCCCTCCCGTTCCTTGTCGGTAATGACGCTCCCGCCGAGTTTGAGGACGGTCGTCATGCGTGGCCCCCGGCTCCGTCGCTCTCGACGCGGACGCCGTCGGTGTCCAGTTCCGCCCGGAAGGAGCGCTCGCAGCCGGGCGTGTAGTCCAGGGCGGTGGCGGTCTCGCTGGTCTCGTCCAGCGCGACGATACAGCCGCCCCCGCCGGCGCCGGTGAGCTTCGCCCCGAGCGCGCCGGCGTCCCGCGCGGCCCAGACCATCGCGTCCAGCGACCGCGAGGAGACGCCCAGCGCCGACAGCAGCCCGTGGTTGAAGTCCATCAGCCGGCCGACTTCGGCGACGTCGTTCTCGGCCAGCGCCTGCTCGCCGCTGCGGACGATGTCGCCGATGGCGGTGACGGTGTCGGCCGCAAAGTCGTAGGTCTCCCGGAGGTCCCGCACGTCCGCGACGAGCGCACCGGTATCGCCCGCGCCGCCGTCGTACCCGATCACGAACGGTAGCTCGGGCGCGTCGATCGTCCGGCAATCGTCGCCCTCGACACGCACCGCGCCGCCCATCGTCGAGCAGAAGGTATCCGCCCGCGAGGCCTGGCCGTCCTGGACCGCGTGCTCGACGCGGTACGCCCGGTCGGCGAGCTCCTCGCGGGGAAGCTCGACGCCGATCTCCCGGGTGGCGGCGTCGATGGCCGCGACGGCGACCGCCGCCGACGAGCCCAGCCCCGCGCCCAGCGGGATGTCGCTCTCGATGGTGATCTCGAAGCCCGCCCCGGGAGCGTCGGCGGCCTCGCGGGCCTGTTCGACCGCTTCGTTGACGTAGCCCATCGCCGCCTCCAGCAGCGTGTCCGGGACATCCACGTCCGGGCGGCCGGTCGCGTCGCCGCTGTACTCGACGGTGAACCCGTCGAGCGTGAGGTCGGAGGAGTGGACGCTCAGCCCCTCCGACCGGCGCTCGGCGGTGACGCTGGCGCGCTGCTCGATGGCACACGGCACCGCCGGCTCGCCGTAGACCACCGCGTGCTCGCCGAACAGGTACACCTTCCCCGGGGCGCTCGAGGTGACCATACCCGAGCCTGTGTGCGCCGGTAAATACCGGTGTCGGTTAGCCCTGCCTCGCTGCCGTCGCGACGTCACAGCTCCTGGAACACGTAGACGCCGAGCCAGCCGCCGACAGCGGACAGCCCGACGACGTAGAGCGCGCCGAACACCGCCCCCACCACGAACACGAGCAGGCCGAGCCCCGAGACGAACCCCTGCGGTACCCCCACCAGCCCGGTGAGGACCGCAAAGAGGAGGTTCCCCAGCAGAACGGCGAAGACCAGCAGCGCCACGAACGCGACAACACCGGCGAGGGCTCCGACCCGGAACCCGTCCGGCCGCCTCGTCCCCCGCTCGCCGGCCTCGAGGTACCCCGCCAGCGCCCCGCCGAGCACCGGTGCGAAGGGCAGGACCGGGGCGAGCACGAGCGTCACGATCCCGCCGGCGACGGCGTTGACCCAGGTCTCGCTCATAGAGTCGACTCTCCGGGCGCGCGAAAGTGTCTTGTGGTCGTCACTCGCGGTCGTGGTCGGCATTCGCGACCCGACAGTAGAGAACGGTCCGCCGGCCCGGAGGGAGGTCGACCGCCTCGGCACGGCCAGGTCAGATCTCGGACTCGAAGTCCTCGAGAGCGTAGGCCGGCTCGGCACCGCGGCGGTCCAGCGTCTCGTTGGCCAGTAGCCAGTAGACCACCGACAGCGCCTTGCGCCCCTTGTTGTTCGTGGGGACCACCAGGTCGACGTTCGAGGTGGTGTTGTTCGAGTCACACATCGCGATCACGGGGATGCCGACCGTGATCGCCTCCTTGACGGCCTGGGAGTCGCCGATGGGGTCCGTCACCACGACCACGTCGGGCTCGATGTAGCCGTCGTATTTGGGATTCGTGAGCGTTCCGGGGATGAACCGACCCGTACGGGCCCGCGCTCCCACGGCCTCCGCGAACTTCTCGGCCGGGAACCGGCCGTACTGCCGCGAGGAGGCCACGAGGATCTGCTCGGGGTCGTAGTTCGCGAGGAAGTCCGCCGCCGTCCGGATCCGGGTGTCGGTCATCGAGACGTCCAGCACGTACAGCCCGTCGGTCCGGACGCGGTGGATGAACCGCTCCATGTCCTTGG
>JAZKSZ010000062.1:0-10730 GCA_036625795.1 Haloarculaceae archaeon | reverse complement strand
TCTCGGGGTGGAACTGCGTGCCGAAGACGTTGCCGGCCTCGTTGGCGACGACGCTGGCGAAAGAGCCGGCGTAGTCGGTGGTGGCGACCACCGCCTCGTCGTCGTCGGGTTGGGCGTAATAAGAGTGGACGAAGTAGGCGTACTCCCCGTCGACGGACCCGCCGCGAGCCCCGTCTCCCCGCGGAGCATCCGACCGCGCGCTGTCGACCCCGGTGACCAGCGGATGGTCGCGCTCGACGGCGAGGTCGTTCCAGCCCATCTGTGGCACCTTCACGGAGTCCGGAAAGCGGAGGTTGGTCCCGGGGATCAGGTCCAGCCCCTCCGCGTCACCCTCGCCCGCGTGGTCGGCCTCCTCGCTCGTGGTCAGCAGCATCTGCATCCCGAGACAGATGCCGAAAAGCGGGGTGCCGGCCTCGGCTTCCTCGACCAGCACGTCCCGGAACGGGCCGGCGTTGTCCATCCCCTCGCTGAACGCGCCCACGCCGGGCAGGACGATGCCGTCCGCGCTGGCCAGGGCTCCCGGGTCGTCGGTGATGGTCACGGCGGCGTCGGCCCGCTCCAGCCCGCGGGTGACGCTGCGGAGGTTCCCGAGCCCGTAGTCGACGACGGCCACCTCGACGGTCATGCGCGGGCGTACGCGGAGGGACGGTAAGTCGCTTCGGCTTCCGGCCCGTCTCGCGCTCCCGTCGGGCCCTCGGGCGCGCCGTTCGCGGTAGACAGTAAACGGCTCAGCTGGCTAACCTACACGATCTACATAGATATATAGATATCTCGGGAATTCAGGTCAGATATATACTGAACATATGAACCGTTTTATCCCGAAAAGCCACCGGTGTGAATATGCGGGACAGGAGAACCTTCCTCAAGCGTGCAGGCGCGCTAAGCACTGCTGCAGTGATCGCCGGGTGTACCGGTGGCGGCGACAGCACCGACACCGAGGGCGGTGGCGACGACAGCGGCGGGGGTGGCGGTGGCGACGACAGCGGAAGTGGGAGCAACGGCGGGACTGACAGTGACAGCGGCGGCAGCGACGGACCGGCGGCAACGTTCGGCGGCGACGGGGAGATCAACTTCAACATCTCGCCGAGCGTCCCGCAGGAACAGCTCGAGGTCCAGTACGCGCCGCTCCGCGACCACATCCAGAGCTACGTCACGGAGAATTACGACACTCCCGACGGGCTGGAAGCGTCGATGAACATCGGGACCAACTACAGCGCCGTCATCCAGGCGCTGGGGCAGGGGACGGCCGACGTGGCCGAGACGGGACCCCTGGCGGCCGTCGTCGGCAACCAGACCGGCAACTCCGAGATCATCCTCCAGCGCTTTGGCTACGGTAGCTGGACCTACAAGAGTCTCATCGCCGTCCCCAACGACAGCTCGATCAGCTCCGTCGAGGACCTGGAAGGGAAGGACGTCGCCTTCAGCGACCCGCTGTCGACCAGCGGCTTCCTGTTCCCGGTCGCCGCGATGGCCGAGGCCGGTATCGACATCGGCGAGCTCCCGGAGGGCAACGGCTCCCAGGCTGCGTTCAACCCTCGCTTTGCCGGCGGGCACGTCCAGTCGTACACCCTGCTCGAGCAGGGACAGGTCGACGCCGCCGGGATGGGCGGGTTCGTCCGGGACACCGGCACCGGTCCCTCGCCGGACGAGTGGCAGAACGTCGCGACCACGCTCCAGGAGGACAGCGGGATCCCGCGGGCCCCCATCGTCGTGAGTCCGCAGCTCCCCCAGGAATCCAAGGACGCCATCCAGCAGGCCTTCCTCGAGGGCCCCGACAGCATCTACTACGGGGCCGACGGCGAGGAGGGAACCGACGACGACCTCTGGTTCGGCGACGTCCGCGAGGCCTCGGACGAGGACTACCAGCTCGTCGCCGACAAGGCCGAGACGCTCGGTATCGACCCAGACTTCTTTAACTAGGGCCGTAACCTTCCTCCCAAGCACTTCAATCCATGCCCGCCGTCACCTTCGACAACGTCACGAAAATCTACGGGGAGGATACCGTCGCACTCCGGGGGGTCGACGTCGAGATCGAGGCGGGGGAGTTCGTCATCCTCCTGGGACCCTCGGGGGCAGGGAAGTCGACACTGCTGCGGGTGCTGAACGGGCTGACCCAGCCCACCGACGGGACCATCGAGATCAACGGCGAGGTCCCCGGCGGTGCTCGCGCTGAGGTGGGGATGGTGTTCCAGGAACACTACCTCATCGAGAGCATGAGCGCCTTCCAGAACGCCCTGACCGGGGCGCTGGCGCGCAACGGCTTCTGGCGGAGCATCCTCACCTGGCAACGGACCGACGACAAGCGGGCCGCCCTGGAAGCGCTGCAGACGGTCGGCCTGCTCGAGGAGGCCGGTCAGCGCGCCGGCTCGATGAGCGGCGGGCAGAAACAGCGGGTGGGGATCGCCCGCGCGCTGGTCCAGCAACCGAGTCTCCTGCTGGCCGACGAGCCGGTCGCGAGTCTCGACCCGAAGGCCGCACGCGACGTGATGGGCTACATGCGACAGGCCGCCCAGGAGCGGGACCTGACTGCGGTCACCAGCCTCCACCAGGTGAACATCGCCCGGGAGTTCGGCGACCGCTTTCTCGGCATCCGCGACGGCGAGGTCGTCTTCGACGGCGACCGCGACGACCTGACGATGGACGTCGTCGACGAGATCTACTACGGCGCGGAGGCCGGCGAGGAGGCGGTGTCCACGGCCGGGGACGTCCCACCGGACCCGACAGAGCGCGACGGGCCCGCCGACGTGCCCCCGACCGAGTCGGCGGATCCCCCCGCGGCTGCGGAGGCGGCCGAAGCGGCCGACGCCCCGGAGTCGGTCGGGGGTGACGGCTCGTGAGCCTCCCGGAGGTCGACGCACAGCTCGGGAAGCTCAAGCGGTCCCGCCGGGTCAAGCAGGGGCTGGCACTCGGGCTGCTCGTGGCCGTCCTCGTGGTCACCTACGTCGGGCTCGGGTTCGTCAACTTCGAGGTCGAGGAGATCGTCGACGGCTTCCCGAACTTCGTCGACTTCATCGCGGCCTTCTTCCCGCCGAACTTCGAGGCGATGACTCTCTATACCACCGAGAACGGGATCACGGGACTGGATGGTATTTGGGGGAGTTTCGCCGACCCCGGACGGCTCGCCGAGAGTCTGGGCTCGCCCCGCCTGACGCTCGTCCGCGCCGCGGTCGTGACGCTCCTGCTCGGCTTCCTCGGGACGGTGCTCGGCTTCCTGCCGGCGCTGCTTCTGGGCGTGCTGGGTAGCGAGCAGGTGACCCCCTTCCCCTTCAACTTCATCTTCCGGGGGATCATGAGCGCCATCCGGGCGATCCCCGCGATCGTCTGGATCTTCCTGTTCGTTCCGTTCGGCCCGCCCAGCCAGGCGACGGCCGTCCTCGCGATCGCCACCGACACGGTCGGGAACCTCGGGCGGCTGTTCACCGACGAACTCGAGGAGATCGAGGAGGGCCCCATCGAGGCGATCCAGTCGACCGGCGCCTCCCGGGCCCAGACGGTCGGCTTCGGCATGCTGAGCCAGGTCTCCCGTTCCTACATCGCCTGGACGCTGTACATCCTCGAGATCAACACCCGGATCGCCATCTCGCTGGGCGTCGTCGGCGCCGGCGGCCTGGGACTGTACGTCCGCAACCAGCAGGACCTCTTCCAGTTCCAGAACACCGCCGCGGGCATCATCATGATCTTCATCGTCGTCCTCTCCATCGAGTTGCTCTCCTCGCGGATCCGCGCGCGGCTCCGGCCGAGCGAACACGAGGGCAAGGGCTTCCTCGAGAGCCTGCGCGACCTCGCCTCGCCGGGCAAGTGGCTCGGGCTGGACCGCGACAAAGGCGAGAAAAGTTAGAAGTCCCCGAAGGTCGACTGGCCGCCGTCGCCGGCGTAGTCGGCGGCCGTCGCGAGCACTCCTTCGAAGGTCTCCGCTTGACTCCGGTCGTACAGCGTCGCCGCCGGATGCACACAGACGAGCACCCGCCGGACCGTGTCGAGGTCGGCCTCGTGGACGGTGCCGGCCTCGCTCGTAACGGCGACCTCCCGGTCGAGGAGGTGTTCGGCCGGGACCTTCCCCAGCGCGACAACCAGGACGGGGTCGACCGCGGCGAGTTCGGTCTGGAGGTGTTCCCGGCAGCTCTCGAGTTCGGACATCCGCGGGTCCCGGTTGTCGGGCGGCCGGCACCGCACACAGTTGGTGATCCGGACGTCCGCGCGGGCCAGCCCCGCATCCCGGAGCCCCTCGTCGAGCACGTCCCCGCTCCGGCCGACGAAGGGTTCGCCGCGCTCGTCCTCGCGTTCGCCCGGGGCCTCACCCACGAAGAGCAAGTCAGCGTCCGCGGGGCCGACACCGTTGACGATCCGCGAGCGCGAGTCGACCAGCGCGGGACACCGCTCGCAGTCGGTGACGTCACAGTCCATACCGCCGTGAGGGACGGGGGCGACTAAGAGTCACCGGCTGCAGCCGTCCGGTGACGCGCCGGCCTCCCTACGACTCGGGAGCGCAGGCGTCGGCGGCCCGGGCCGCCAGGCGCGCGACCCGGAGCGGCTCCGGGCGGCCGCCCTCCGGGGTGAACGCGCGGACGACCCGGGCAGGCTGGGCGCAGCCGACCGCCCGGACCCAGCAGGCTGTCCCGCCGAGGTCGACCCGCCGGCGGTCGGGCTGGGCGTAGTAGGTCGCCAGCCGGCGGCGGCGGGCCTCTCCCTCGAACTCCTGGCGGATGGCGTCGGCGAGGCCGGGGCTGTCCTCGAAGGACACCGACAGCACCGGGAGCCCCGTCGCATCGTGGAGGCGGTGGAGGTCGAGCACGTTGAACCAGGCGGGGGCGATACCCGCACACAGCAGGTACTGAATGTCGGGACGGTCGAGACGGCGGAGGAGAGCGATGGCGGTGTCGGTCGCGTCGGTGCCACCGACGGTCCACCGGTCGAAGGCGAACCCGTCGACGGCGCGGTCGGCGCGGACCACGCTACCCGCGACCGTGCTGTCCGAGCCGGTGTAGGATTCGGCCACGCCCAGGGCGCGAACCCCGGCTTTCACGTGTTGTCCTTGATGTCTTCGAGCCGGTCGAGGAGTTCGTCGTTCGAGGCGGTGAACTCGAACTCGACGTCACCGTCGTGGGCGTTCTCTTCGGCCGAGACGCCCTCGTCCTCGTCGTAGTCGGCGTCGTACTCCTGGTTTTCCTGTTCGGATTCGTCGTAACTCCCGAACCCCATACAGGTGGTCGTTGGAGTGTCAGGGTCAAAAATGGCTCGGGAGGTGTGAGCCGGTCACACAATCCGGCTGCGTAACACGTATCTGTGGGCTCAGCCCGCGTCGACGTCGACGGTCCGCTCGAACTCCGCGATCGCCGCGTCGCTGCCGGCGACGAACACCTCGTCGTCGGCCGCGACGGTCGTGGCGGCGTCGGTGAGGGTGTCGCCGTCCCGGAGAGCGGCGACGACCGTCCAGCCGCGGTCGTGCACACGCCGGATATCGGCCAGCGACTGGCCGACGAAGGGCGCGCCGCCGGCCCGGACGAGGCGGATCTGGCTGGCAGGGTCCATCACCCGCTCGCCGTGGACCTCGGCGGCGACCAGGCGGGCACAGACCCGCTGGACCGAGAGGACGTAGTCCGCCCCCGCCCGGAAGGCTGGGGCGGTCTTCTCGGCGTCGGTCACGCGGGCGAGGATCTCGACGTCGTCGGAGAGGGCGCGAGCCATCGCCACCGTCAGCAGCGCGGTCGCGTCGTCGTCGACCGTGACCACGAGCGCCGACGCCTCCTCGACCCCGGCCGCCCGGAGCGTCTCCGGCTCGGTGACGTCGCCGACGACGTCGGGGTCGTTTCCGGCCGTCTGGTCGACCGTCGTGCAGGCGACGTCGTCGGGGAGCGCCTCGACAGCCGCCTGTCCGCCCTCACCGAACCCCGCGACGACGACGCTTGACTGCCGCCCCGGGCGGGTCGTGCGAACGCCGGCACCCTGGCTCGCGGCCGCCTCGACGGCACGCTCGGGACCGGCGACCACGAGGACGGTGTTGGGCGTGATCCGGTCCTCGGGGTCCGGCGGGAGGTGGAGCTCCCCGTCGAACCACCCCGCGACCAGCGTGAGGTCGGGGTTGGTCACGGCCGGGCAATCCGCGACGCGGGTACCATGCAGCGGGCTGTGTCGCCGGATGAGCACCTCGCGGATGACGATCTCGTCGGTCGGTCCCTCGATGGAGACCGAGAGAGTGGCCTTCTCCGCGAGGCGCTGGCCGATCAGCGCGTCCGGGGAGACGCTGCGGTCGACGCCGACCTCCGCGAGGGCGGCCTTCCGGCGCAGCGAGGGGGTAAAGGAGATCACTCGCAGGTCCTCGTTGGCCTCCAGGGCGGTGAGCACGATGCTCGCGGTGCGATCACCGGCGTCGGTGATCAGCGTCGCGGCCTTCCCGATGCTGGCCCGGTCCAGGTCCGCGCGGGTTTCGGGGTCACCGTAGATCGCCTGGTAGCCGGCCTCCGAGAGGGTCTTTGCCTCCTCCATCTCGGACTCGACGAGGACGTAGCTGACCCCCAGCTCTTCGAGTTCGTCCAGCAGGACGCCGGTGTCCCGTTGGTACTCGGCGACGACGACGTGGTCGTTTTTCGCGGAGAGGCGGTCGTCGAGATTCAGGGGTGCGCGCTCGAACAGGGGGATCACGAGCACCCGCAGCGTGGCGAAGCCGATGACGATGCCCGTCAGCTGCATCGTCACCACGAAGACGTTCATCACGGGCGTCGCCCACGGGGAATCGGCGCCGTAGCCCGTAGTCGTCATCGTCTCGGTGACCGTCTGGAAGGACTGGAAGACGGACTGTGGACGGCCCTCGAGGACGTTCATTCCGAGGTTGTACAGGACCGTGTAGGTCCCGATGATGACGGCGAGCCCGGCCACGAACACCGCGAGCAGGCGCTGGCGTTTCGTCAGGTTCCGCGGGCTGAGAGAGTCGGGAACGAACTCGCTCACTGGCGTATCGAACTCGCCGGGGGACATAAGTCCCGTGCCGCGCCGGGACCGCAGGGGACCGGATGGGCCGAGAGTGGAGGGCTCAGGCGTCGCGTTTGAACACCAGCACCCGGATCTCGCCGACGCCGACCGTCTCGTCGTCGCCGTTCCGGATGTCGTACTCCACGGTCAGGCGGCCGGCGTCGTCGCTGAACCGGTCTCCCGGCTCCGCCTTCTCCGTGACCGTCGCGACGACGGAGATGGTGTCCCCGATGTGGACCGGGACGTGGAAGGTGAAGTCGTCGAATCCGAGGATGGCCTTGACCGTCCCCTCGAGGATGTTCGTCCGGCCGACCAGCCCCACGGCGTAGGCGAACACCTGCGGCGCGGCGAAGACCCGTTCGCCCATGTGGGAGTCCCCCGCGAACGGTTCGCTGGAGTGGAGCTGGTTCCAGTCGCCGGTCAGCGAACAGAAGTTGACGATGTCCGCCTCGGTCATCGTCCGCGTCGCCGTGCGCACCGATTCGCCCTTCTCGAAGTCCTCGAAGTACTTGGCGCCTCGAACGGTCATACCGGCCCGTCTCCCGACGGTTTCATAGCTGTTTCGCCGGGCGGTCGACGGCGGGCCGGGAGAGCGAACCGGCGCGGCCGTCCGGCCGGGTCACGGCCGTGCCGTGGTTTGAAGCCGACCCCGCCCCTCGGACCGGGTATGGACGTCCACAACGTCACCGCCGACGCCGAGGAGTTCACCTGCAACGCCTACCTGGCGCTGGGCGAGGAGCCGACGATGGTCGACGCCGGGGCGATGGAGGGGGTCGTCGACGTCATCCGGGAGCACACCGACGAGCTCTCGAAAGTGGTCGTCACCCACCAGCACGGCGACCACGTCGAGCAGCTCGGGGCCGTCGTCGACGCCTTCGACGCGGACTGTTATGCCTACGCCGACCACCCGACCCGGACCCACGGGCTGGCGGACGGTGACGAGGTGCTGGTCGGCGACGAGGCCTGCGAGGTGGTGTACACGCCGGGCCACGGCGACGACCACGTCTCCGTCGTCGGCGAGTCGTCGCTGTTCTCGGGGGACGTGGTGGTCCACGACGACGGCGCCTTCGACTACGGGAGCTTCGGCCGGACGGACTACCCGGGGATGAGCCGCGAGCGACTCATCGAGAGCATCCGCGAGTTGCTGGAGCGGCTGCCCGAGGGTGTCGAGCACATGTACGCCGGCCACGGGAGCGTCTTCCACGGCGACGTGCGCGACGTCGTGGAGACGGGGCTCTCGCGGGCGGAAAAGCGCGAGCCGAAGTACCCGGACTAACAGGAGGGGTCGCGGGAGCGACCGCCGACGTCCGGGTTACGGTCCAGCCCGGCGCATGGCATCCACGCGAACGCAGCCCGGACCGAGCGGGCGACCAGGAACGTGGCGGGTGTGTTGTCCCGCCCGGCCGGGCGGACAGTGACGGTCTCGTGGCAGGTGGGACACCGGTAGACGTCACCGTCGAGCGTCGGATAGACCGACCAGTCGCCGTCGACGTGCCCCTCGTGCCCACAGACGGGGCAGAAGAGCACGCTCTTGTGGCTGGGAGCGTGCGACGCTGACTGGCCGGACTGGGACGCCATGCATCCGTACTTGGTCCTGCGAGCGGATAAAAGTGGCGCTGAATGGCAATAAATGGTGTCAAATGGTCTCAGTAGCGTCGTGGCACGCGAGAGTGGCCGGCCGGTACGCGCAGGTGGAGACCGACACCGACCCGAACGGGCGGCCGACGGGCGGGAGCGGCAGGTGAAAGGGTGGGCGTTCGCCTCGCTGCCGCTGCAACGGGGGGCGGATCTGGCGCCAGCGGTAGCCGCGGGCTCGCGAGCCGCCGGACAATAGTGGCGAAAAAGCTGAGCAGAGCCGGGAGGAGCGGAGAGGAGCAGAGCCGGGCGGGGCCGAGCGGAGCGGAGCCGGGAGGAGCGGATCAGGCGCTCCGGCTCTCGCGGGCTTTCGGCCGGAGGCGGGCGTAGCCACACTTCCGGCACCGGTCGGCACGCTGGGGGTTGCGAGCGTTACAGCGCATGCAGATCAGCTTCGTGAAGATGCGTTCCTCTGCCTCGTCGAAACTCGCCATGCTCGCTCTACTGTGCTGGCGCGTTTAAGTCCGGTGGTTCGCCACGCAGGGGGATGCACACGGTTTATCCGCTGGAACCCGTAGGGCGCGGCGATGTCTGACGGAACCGACGACGACTTCGAGATAGACGTCGGCGTCAGCGACCGGCAGCGGCTGGTCCGCCACCTCGCCAGGCGGACGGCTGTGGTCGTCGTCGTCCTCGGGTTGTGGTACGTGACGCGCCCGCTCTGGCACGGCCTCGTCTACTCGATGCTGTTCTCGCCGTCCGCGACGGTGCTGGTGGGCGGGAGCCTGCTGACCGCGCTCGTGCTCTGGTACTACCCGCCGTGGCGGATGGACGTCGGCGGAAACGGCGGGCGGAGCGTGAACGTCGTCGACGACGGTGACAACGACGGGGAGTTCCCCTTCGAGGTCACCCCGGGTGAACTGTTCGGCACCGGCGGGTCCCGGGGCCGCAAACTCCAGCGGTTCACCTCGGTGGTCGCGATTCTGTTCGTCCTGTCGATCCTGGTCGGGATCCCGGCAGGGACGCTGGAACAGCGGACACTGGCGGGCCAGACGATGGCCGACGCCGCCGAGGTGGCGGAGTTCCCCGACGCCAACCCGGAGAACCCGCGGGTCGTCCCCCGCCAGGTCTCCGATGTCGCCACCAGCGGCTCGGTCTCCTACCGCCAGCACCGGCTCGGGGCGAGTGACATCGCCCGCACGGAGAACGGGTCGCTGGCGTGGTCCTACGCCATCGAGCCGGACGGGTTCAGAAACCGTGTGGTCGAGAACCAGCGTGGCGTGCTGGTCGCGGATATGACACGACTCGACGAGCGGCCGGTCGAGGTCTACGACCAGGAGTTTACCTACGGCCAGGGAATGTTCCTCTACCGGTCGGCGGACTGGCGTCTGAAGTCGACTGACTACCTCGCGGAGTACAACGACGAGCCCGTCGAGTTCAGCTACGACGGCCAGCCCTTCATGTTCTATCCGAAGACGGGTCACGAGTGGCACCTGGCGCCGTTCCCGCACACGACACCGACCTGGAAGGGTGGCGCGCTGGTCCACACCAACGGGACGGTCGAACACCTCTCGCCCGAGGAGGCGGGCTCGCATCCGGTACTGGAGGGACAGCGGCTCTACCCACTGACGCTGACCAGCGCGGAGATGGAGTCGCTGAACTACCGTAACGGGATCATCAACCAGCTGCCGGTGGTCGGCGCACACGAGAACGAAGTCGAGGTCGCGGGACTCCCGGACAGCGCGGAGAACAGCCAGCCGTTCGTGATCGACCTCGAGGGTGAACAGATGTCGTACGTGACGGCACTCGAGCCGTACGGCAGCGACACCCGGGGGCTCGACGAGGTGTGGTTCGCCGACGCCGAGACCGGCGAATACACCTACTTTGCGACCGGGAGAGAGAAGCTGACCGGCCCCGAACGGGCGATGGGGGTTGCCCGTGCGTCGGACTCCCGGACCAACTGGGGAGAGAACTTCGTCGTGGCCGAGCCGGTGCCGATCACCGTCGACGGGGAGCTGTGGTGGCAGATCAAGGTCGTTCCCGTCGACGCCACCGACGTGGCGCGTAACGTCTTCGTCAACGCAAACGACAGCGCGACCATCGAACTGCGAACCGACGACGCTGTCCGCTCCTTTGTTGCCGGCGAGCAGGTGCCCGACCAGTCAGAGCCACCCCGCAACGGGACCGAC
>JAZKSZ010000061.1:0-10892 GCA_036625795.1 Haloarculaceae archaeon | reverse complement strand
GCGGTCACGCAGGGCGGGGCCATCTCCGAGACCGTCGGCGCCGACCTAATAAACGGCGTCGGGATCACGCCGCTGGCCGCGACCGCGGGACTGCTCACCGCGGCCTCGTTTATGGCCTTCGGCGTCTACTCGGGGTACCCGGTCCCGGCGGCGTTCGCGACGACGGGGGCGATGGTCGGCGTCGGCCTCTCGCTGGGCGGCGACCCGGCGACCGCCACCTACCAGCGCCTCGGGCTGTTCTGGGTGCTCGTCCCGCCGGTCTCGGGTGGGATGGCCTACGGGACGGCGAAGCTGCTCCGGGGCGAGAACGTCCCCGAGACGGTCGGCGTGCCGCTGCTCGCGGGGGTCGTCGCGGGGATCGTCGCCAACATCCAGCTCGGGGTCATCCCCGCCCCGCCGGGCGCCGCCCAGAACTCCCTGGCGGGCTACGTCTCGATGGTGGCCGACTTCCCCACCGTCGCGGGGGTGGCCTCGGCCCAGGTCCTCGCGACCGCCGCCCTCGCGCTTCTGGGCTTCGTGGCGATCCGCCGGCGCACGCAGGCCTCGGTCGACCGCGGGATCCGCACCTTCTTGGTCGTGCTGGGCGGGATCGTGGCCTTCTCCAGCGGCGGCAGCCAGGTCGGCCTCGCGACGGGCCCCCTGCAGAACCTCTTCGTCGAACAGCTCCGCCTGGACGTCCTGTTGTTGCTCTCGCTGGGTGCGGTCGGGATCCTCGCCGGCGCCTGGATGGGCGCGCCACGGCTGCTCCAGGCGACCTCCCGCGAGTACGCACAGCTCGGCGTCCGGCGCTCGATCGCCGCGCTCGTCCCGGGCTTCATCATCGCGCAGGCCGCCATCGCGCTGAGCATCCCGATCTCCTTCAACAACATCATCATCTCGGGGGTCATCGGCGGCGGGCTGGCGGCGGGCTCCGCGGGCGTCTCCCGCCGGAAGATCGGCGTCACCGTCACCTTCTGGCTGCTCACGCTGGTGACGTCGGTTGCCATCGGCTACGGCGTCCACACCGCGTTCTCGACGGTGCTGGGCGTCCAGTGAGACGGACCGCGGTAAGCCATTACCGGACGACGGTCACGCTGACCGGCGCCTCGCCGACGACGGCCGTCGCGGTGGTACCGAGCAGGCGGCGCGCGACCCGCCCCCGCTCGCCGCCGTGGCCCCCCATCACCACGTGGTCGACGTCGTGGTCCTCGACGAACTCCAGGATCGTCTCGGCGGGCGGACCGGTCTCGACGACCGTCTCGACCGTCCGGCCGGCCGTCTCGGCGTGCTCGCGGGCGTCGTCGACGACCCGCTCGGCGTGCTCGCGGGCCGTGGCCAGCCGGTCCTCGTCGGTTTCCACCAGTCCGCTCTCGCTCATTCGCTCGTCCAGCGGCGTCACGACGTTGAGGACGGTCACCTGGCAGTCGAACGTCTCCAGCGCGTGCTCCAGGGCGTCGCCGGAAAGCGGCGACCCGTCCATCGGGACGAGGACCTGCGAGGGCGCCATAGCGACCGTTGTCGCCGCTCGCTTTTGTATCCCCCGCGCCGCCCTGCCCGGCAACGTTATTATTGAGTGATATGAACTCGTGGCCATGTCGGTTACGCTCGCGACCCTCGACGGCTCGCTCCCGGCTCCGAAGCTCCTCCACCCGCTCGGGCTCTGGGTGCTGATGGCGGCGCTCGCGGTCGCCAACGGGGTCTTCCGGGAGCTGGTGCTCATCCCGCGCACCGGCGAGTACGGCGGTCACGTCCTCAGTACCGCCATCCTCGTGGCGGCGATCCTGCTCGTCTCCTTCGCGTACTTCACGACCACGGCGGTCGGGTACACCCGGCTCGAGCTGCTGGCGGTCGGCGTCGCCTGGACGGTCCTCACCGTCGGCTTCGAGTTCCTCGTCGGCTATCTCGAGGAGATACCGGTCTCCGAGACGCTTGGCCAGTACAACGTTCTCGCCGGACAGGTGTGGATCCTCGTCCCGCTGACCCTGCTCACCGCGCCGCTGCTGTTCGGTGAGGTGCTCTCGGGGTGAACCCCTCCGGCGGCTGTCCCACCCGCAAGACCTTCGGTCCCGCCCGACAAGCAGGGAACGATGAGGATCCAGCAGCTCGACGCCCGGACCGTCGAGCGGATCGCGGCCGGCGAGGTGGTCGAGCGGCCCGCCAGCGTGGTCAAGGAGCTGGTCGAGAACGCGCTCGACGCCGACGCCTCCCGGGTCGAGGTGGCCGTCGAGGCCGGCGGGACCGAGGGGATCCGCGTGCGCGACGACGGCGTCGGCATGGCCGAACCGGAGGTCCGCCGCGCGGTCGAGGAACACACCACCAGCAAGATCGGCGACATCGACGACCTCGAGAGCGGAGTCGGGACGCTGGGCTTTCGCGGGGAGGCGTTGCACGCCATCGGTGCCGTCTCGCGGATGACCGTCACCACCCGGCCGCGTGCGGACGCCAACGCCACCGGCACCGCCGGCACACCCGCCGCCGACGCCGACCGCGGCACCGAACTCGTCGTCGAGGGCGGCGAGGTCACGAGCGTCGAGCCAGCGGGCTGTCCGGCCGGGACGACCGTCGAGGTCGCGGACCTCTTTTACAATGTGCCCGCCCGCCGGAAGTACCTCAAGCAGCCATCGACGGAGTTCGGCCACGTCAACAGGGTGGTGACGGGCTACGCGCTCGCGAACCCCGACGTCGCGGTCTCGCTGTCCCACGACGGCCGGGAAACCTTCGCCACGACCGGCCGCGGGGACCGCCGGGCGGCCGTGATGGCCGTCTACGGCCGCGAGGTGGCGGCGGCGATGATCCCCGTCCGGGCGGAGAGCACCGGTGAAAGTGACGCCGGTGCCGGCTCCACCTCGGACCTGACGCTCCCGGAGGGACCGCTCGATGGGGTGAGAGGGCTGGTCAGCCACCCCGAGACGACGCGAGCCAGCCGGGACTACCTCTCGACGTTCGTCAACGGCCGCTACGTCACCGCCTCGGCGGTCCGGGATGCCGTCGTCGAGGGGTACGGCAACCAGCTCGCCGGGGACCGCTACCCCTTCGCGGTGCTCTCGCTGTCGGTCGACCCCGCGACCGTCGACGTGAACGTCCACCCCCGGAAACTGGAGGTCCGCTTCGCGGACGAGGCGGGCGTCCGCGAGCAGGTCCGCCACGCGGTCAGGGAGACGCTGCTCTCGGAGGGGCTGATCCGCTCCCGTGCCCCGCGGGGCCGCTCGGCACCCGAACAGACCGAGGTCCGACCCGGCGACACCGAGGACGAGACCGCTCCGGACGGCGCCGAGGGAGCCAGCCGGGCCGGCGACCGAACGGACGGAGAGCGGCCAGTCCGCACCGAGCCCATGGAGACGACGACGGACCCCCACGCGGCGGCCGACACCCAACGCTCGCCGGACCCGTCAGCAGAGCCGGACGGGGATCCGACGGGTGATTCGGCCGCTGACGCCGGTGCCAGGGACGCGAATGTCCCACGCGACCGGAAGTTCGAGCCGGCCCACGGCCAGCGCCGGCTGGGCGACGCGGCCGGTGCTGATGACGCGGACAACACTGGCGGCGCGGTCGGAGACCCGGACGACGCCCGGGAGTTCGACCGGCTGCCGCCGATGCGGGTGCTCGGGCAGTTCCGCGAGACCTACGTCGTCGCCGAGACGCCCGACGGGCTGGTGCTGGTCGACCAGCACGCCGCCGACGAGCGGGTCAACTACGAGCGCCTTCGGGCGGCCTTCGCCGACGGCCCGGAGACGCAGGCACTGGCCGAACCGGTCGAGCTGGAGGTGACCGCCGCCGAGCGTGCGGCCGCTGAGGCACACGGCGAGGCGCTCGCGCGGCTTGGCTTCCGGGTCGAGGCCGCCGGCGACCGCACCGTTGCGCTCCGGTCGGTGCCCGCCCTGCTCGCCGAGGACGGCCCCGAGGTCCTGCCGGACCTGCTGGCGGACCTCGCGGGCGGGCGGGACCCCGCCGACACCGTCGAGGCCGTCGCCGACGACCTGCTCGCCGACCTGGCCTGCTACCCGTCGGTGACGGGCAACACCTCCCTGACGGAGGGGTCGGTCGTCGACTTGCTCGAGCGCCTCGACGCCTGCGAGAACCCCTACGCCTGTCCCCACGGCCGGCCGGTGGTCGTCGAGTTCGACGACGACGAACTCGAGGCCCGCTTCGAGCGCGACTACCCCGGTCACGGCGGCTGAGGACACCACCGACAGCCGGGCCCGGCGCGGAGGGGTCCGTCCGGGATATCAGCGCCGGACACCGGCCCACAGTATAAGCCGCCGGGGATAGATCGTAGCGTATGACTCTGCTGACGTTCGGGGAGACGCCGTTGCGGTTCGCGCCCGCCGACGGCGGGCAGCTCCACACGGCACGGGAGATGCGCGTGCACGCCGACGGCACCGAGAGCAACGCCGCGGCCGCGGCAGCCGCCATGGGCGGCGAGGGAGTCTGGGTCTCGAAGCTCCCCGACACGCCGCTCGGCCGGCGGGTCGTCTCGGAGCTCCGGGGCCAGGGCATCGACGTCGCGGTCACCTGGGCGGACGGGCGCCGCCAGGGGTTGCGCTTCGAGGAGGCGGGCGTCCGGCCGCGCGAGGGGACGACGCTCCAGGACCGGTCGGGGAGCGCGATGGCCGCCATCGAGGCCGACGACCTGCCGATGGAGGAGCTCAGGGCCGCCGACGCGGTCTTCACCGGCGCGACCACGCTGGCGCTGTCGGACAGGGCCGCCGACACGGCTACGGCCGTCTTCGAGGCGACCCAGGGAACGGCGATCACCGCCGCCATGGACCTGGACCTCCAGGCGGGGCTGTGTTCAGCGGCCGACGCCCGCGCGGCGCTGGATCGGCTGTCGGGTGCGCTGGACGTGCTCGTGGCCAACGAGGACGACGCCGCGGCGGTTCTCGACGCGAGCGGCGGGGCCCGAGAACTCGTGACGGCGGTGGCCGCCGAACTCGACCTCGAGGTGGTGGTGATCACCCGCTCGGAGCGGGGCGCTCTGGCCATGCACGATACGCCGGGGACGAACGTCGTCCACGAGCGGGCGGCCGTCGAGACGGAGACGGTCGACCCGGCCGGCGCGCACGCCGCCTTCGTGGGGGCCTTCCTCCAGCGGCTGGTCGACGGCGCCGACGCCGCCGACGCGCTGGAGTACGCCGTGGCTGCGGGCTCGCTGGTCCGGACGGTTCCCGGCCCGTACCTGACCGTCGACCGGGCGGAACTGGACCGCGTGGTCGACGAATCGGTCGACGAACCCTGATGACCGACCCGACGAGGACGTCGACGTCGGGCGGTTTACCGATAAACTGCCGATAATCATATAAGAACAGCGCCGAGAGTTCCCGCATGCACCGGTCGCTCGTCCGGGCCGTGGTGCTCGTCGTGCTCGTCGCGGCCGCCGCACCCGCGCTTGCCGGCGCCGCCACCGCACAGGAACAGACAACCGTTACGGTTACCGTCGTCGACCAGGCCGGCGACCCGGTCGGCGGCGTCGACCTGACAGTCGTCTGGAACGACGGGGAGGGCAGCGAGAACGTGACGACGCGGGCGAACGGGCAGGTGCTCGTCGACGTGCCCGAGGGCGCGACCGTCGAGGTTCGCGTCACCGACGACGAGTACCTCCGCAACAGGCCGGCGGTCTTCTTCGGCGTCGACGGCGGCGAACTCAGGGTCGAGGCGTCGCTGCCGGGGACCGCCCGCGTCACCGTGACCGACAGCGCCGGGCCGGTCGAGGGGGCGACGGCCCGGCTCGCGGGACAGGGGATCACCCGCACCGTCGACACCGGCGCCGACGGCGTCGCCACCCTCGGTCCCGTCGAGCGCGGCAGCTACGGGCTGCGGGTCAGCGAGCCCGGCTACCTGACCAACTCCTCCGACATCGAGCTCACCGGGGAGGTCAACCGGACGGTCCGGCTGCGCGAGGCCGACCGACAGCTCTCCGTGCGGGTCGTCGATGACTACTTCGACCCGCCGCGGCCGCTATCCGGGGCGACCGTCGAAATCGAAGGCGTGGCCACGCTGACCACCGGGAACAACGGCCAGCGCGGCACGACAGTGGCCGTCAACACCGATTACGAGGTGACCGCAACCGCCGATGGCTACGAGGCAGTCACGCGGGCGGTGTCGGTCGACGAGTCCGATGCGTCGGTGACACTCGCGATCCAGCGCGAGGACGCCATTTCGGTCGAGACGACCTCCGACCGGGTCGTCCTCGGGGAGTCGACGCGGCTGACGGTCACCGACGAGTACGGCGAGCCGGTCGTCGGTGCGACCGTCAACGTCAACGGCACTGAGGTTGGCCAGACCGACGACCGGGGGGTCTATGACCTGACTGTCGACTCGGCAGGCAACCGGACGGTGACGGTTTCGACCGACGGCCTGTCGACCTCGGTCACCATCGAGGGCGTCGACCCCGCGGGACAGGAGATGCCGACCGACACGGCGACGACCCGCGCGCCGACGACCGACGCACCGACGGCGGCGACGCCGACAGAGACGGACACCGCCCCCGGCGGAATCACGCCCGGGTTCGGCGCGGTCGCGGGCGTCGTCGCGCTGGCCATGGTCGTCGCCCTGGCGCTCGCTCGTGCCCGGGACGCTTAACCCGCAGGGGCGCCGACCGACACTATGATCGTCGCGGACATCCACGAGGAACACGGTGCGACGCTGGCCGAGCGGGGCGGCCGGCGGGTCGTCAGCGACTACGGTCGCCCGGAGCGGACCCACCAGGCCGTGCGGCGCGGCGTCGGGTTCATCGAACACGCGTTCGACGTGCTCGCAGTGACCGGGGAGGACCGCCGCGAGTTCGTCGACGACGCGGTCTCGAACCGGGTCCCCGCGACCGACGGCGAGGGGGTCTACGCGCTCCTGCTCGACCCCCAGGGCGGGGTCGAGACGGACATGTACGTCTTCACCGCCAGCGAGCGCCTGCTGGTCTTCCTCCCGCCCGGTATGGGCGAGGATTTGGCCGAGGAGTGGCGCTCGAAGACCTTCATCCAGGACGTCGGGGTCGAGGTGGTGACCGACGACCTGGGGGTGTTCGGCGTTCACGGCCCGAAGGCCACCGAGAAGGTCGCCAGCGTCCTCACCGAGGGGACGCCCGAGGGCCCGCTGACCTTCGTCCGGGGGCCGATGGGCGACGCCGGCGTCACTGTCGCCCGGACCGACGCGCCGACCGGCGAGGAGGGATACCTCGTCGTCTGCGGGGCCGGGGACGCCCCCGACGTCTTCGACACCCTCGAGAACCGCGGGCTCAACGCCGTCCCCTTCGGCGAACGGACCTGGGAGACGCTCACCCTCGAAGCGGGAACGCCACTGTTCGACTCGGAACTCCGGGGGGAGATCCCCAACGTGCTGGGCATCAGGAACGCGCTGGATTTCGAGAAGGGGTGTTACGTCGGCCAGGAGGTCGTCTCCCGGGTGGAGAACCGCGGCCGGCCCAGCCGCCGGCTGGTCGGGCTCGCGCCCGAAGCTGTCCCCGGGGACGGCGCCGCGGTCTTCGCCGGCGACGAGGCCGTCGGCGAGGTGACGCGGGCGGCCGACGCCCCGACCTACGACGGGCCGGCGGCGCTCGCGCTCGTTGACTTCGACGCGGAGCCGGATGCCGTTCGTGTCGACGGCGAAGACGTGCCCGCCGAGCGCGTCGAGTTGCCCTTCGTCGAGGGCTCGGAACGGTCGGCCCGGCTCCCCTCCTATCCCTCGTAACGGCCGTCACTCCTCCGTCGGGAGCGCGGCCCCACACTCCGGGCACTCCTCGTCGACGACCGTCACCTGGAGGGTACACGCCGGACAGGAGTCGCGGTAGCAGGCACGCTCGCCCATAGCGGGCGTTGGCAGGCCGGCGATAACTGCGTTCCACCGCTCAAAAGCGCAGGTGCGAGGTCGAATCCGGCCCGTCGTCGCCGTCCTCGCTCGCGCCCTCACCCGCGAACTCGTAGCCGTCGTCGGTCAGGAAGACGTCACCGCGGTTGACCGTCACCTCGACGCCCAGAAGCGTCGTCCCCGCGGCGGGACCGTTCTCGCAGCCCCCATCGCAGGTGTCGAACGCGGAGCCGTGTTTCGGGCAGACGACGTCGCCCCCGCGGGTGACTGCGCCGACCTCGCCGCCCCGGTCCAGCCGCTGGTCCTCGTGGGTACACCGGTTCACCCAGGCCTCGACTCCCTCGCCGCAGGGCAACAGCGTCACCTCGGTCTCCTCCCCGCGGTCGTCGGTGACGGTGAACAGCCAGGACCCTTTCTCGTGGACCGTCTCGACGGACGTGAGCCGAGTAGGCACACCTGGAACCGTTGGCGGCTCGGGGAAAAATCTCCCGGCAGCGGCCGTTCGTGTCGCCGCCTGGAGGCCAGAGTTGCGACGCTACATGTCTAGCGTGGGGTTACTTGTAGGATTGCCTGGAAGACTGCCAGCAGGTGAGCCGGGCATGCACACGGATCTACCGCCGATGAACGCCGCGACCGGCCCGGACGACGCGTTGGCGTCCGGGCGGACGGCCGTGAGTTCCGACGGCCAGCACTGTGAGGGGCGGCCATGACCGAGGACCGGGACGGCAAGCCGGCGTCCGACGACAGCGACGGGTCCGGGAGCGACGGGGCGCCGGTCGACCGCCGGGACTTCCTGCGCTCGGTCGCCGCTGGCGTCGCGCTCGACCGGACGGTCGTCGAGGAGGCAGTCGGCCGCGGCAGCGAGCTCCGGCCCACGGGCAGGGACGGACGGCTCGCGAGCCAGCACACTCCTCTCTCGAGGCGCGGGTACCTCCCGGTCGAATCGGACTTCCTCTCGGTTCGCGGACTCGCGCCCCCGCAGGGCACCAATGCCGGCGGGAACGTCTGGCGCTCCGGGGGGGTTTTCAGCGTCGCGGACCTGGCCACCGAGCACGACCTCAACCGCGACCCGGTCTCGGTCAGGGAGCTGCGGACGCCACAGAAGTCAGCGAACAGCTTCGGTGTCGTGGGTAGCGGCTGGGAGAACTGGCTGGATGACTACGAGCAGCCAAACGCCGAGGACGTCGCGGTGTCCGCGTCGGCGGACCGCTCGGGGCTCCTCCGGACCGTCGTGAGACAGGCCGACGACGAGTTCCGCGGTGTCGGGTCGGGTCACTCCCACTCCGAGGCGGCGGTGCCGGAGGACTTCTTCACCGACATCAAGGAACTGGAGGGGGAGCTGCCCCGGCCGTGGCTGCGGGACTCGGGCGACGACTTCTGGGACCCCAACAGGGAGCCCAATCGCGACCCGCCGACCCGCGCCAACCTGATCCGGCTGCGCGGGGGGACGATCCTGAAGAAACTCAACCGGAAGATCCTCCCCGGTGGCGGGGTCAACGGCCGCAAGCCGCTCGCCCTGCCGAACATGGGCGCGTGGGACGGGCAGACGCTCGCGGGGGCGATCAACACCTCGACCCACGGCAGCGGGCTCGGGCTCGGCACCTTCGCAGACCTGGTCCGGTCGGTCGAGATCATCACCATCCCCGAATCGCAGTACGAGAGCGGCGAGTCACACGTCCAGATGCTCCGGGTCGAACCCTCCGAGGGGGTCACCGACCCGCGAAAGTTCGCCAGGGACGCCGGCAAACACGACATGGTGCTGGTCCAGGACGACGACATCTTCCACTCCGTCGTGGTCGGGTACGGGAGCATGGGAATGGTCTACGCCTACACCCTGGAGTTGCGCGACCCCTTCTGGCTCGAGGAGCAGAATACCTTCGAACAGTGGGGAACGTTCAATCCCTACCAGGAGGCCCAGCCGTCGAACAACCGTCACTACCAGTTCCTCGTCAATATCATCCAGCCACAACTCGAGGTGTTTACCGGGACAGCGCCTTCGAACGCGTCGCCCCCGCTCTGTATGGTTCGCAGACGGAACGAGGTGCCGGCCGGAAACTGGGACGCGACCGAGCGGTTCAACACGGCAAACGAGGTCGAACAGTATGTCAATGCGTTCCAGAACGCCTATCAGCGATTCGACGCCAGCGACCTCAACAATCTGAATTTCTCGGCGGGACTCAACAGAGTCCTGAACTTCGACATCCGGGACCTGGTCGCGCCGGACCCGCCGTTCAAGGCCCGATCCGGCGGCAACACGGGCGAGGACAAGACGGCCTCCTACATCGCATTGCGCCGGAAGCAGGACCTCAACCCCAACGACCCGAAGAAGGCGGAACCGCCGGTCGACACCATCACCACGGAGATCGCCGTCCCCGCGTCGGACGTGGCGCCGGCAGTCGACGCCGTCATCGATTTCGCCCTGAACAATCCCCGTCTGCTCCCCGCCCCGCTCGGTGTCCGATTCACCGCCAGCAGCGAACACTTCTTCTCCCCGGAGTACGGCCGGGAGACGGCGATGCTGGAGCTGCCGATCCCGCTACCCGACACGCTCGAGCAGGAGTTCAGCAACGTGAACACCGTCCACGACCTGTCGGGACCGTTTGGCGGTGTCTACACCAAACCCAAGAAGATCTTCTTCCAGAAGCTGAAGAAGCTCAATCAGGATATCAGGAAAGCGAAATCGGGCGACCCACACAACGTCGGACCCGGCTTTCTGGATCACATGCTCAGCATCGACGTGGCGAAGGCCGAACTCGAGAAGCTCGAAGACAGACTCGTCAACGGGAGGTTCAACGGCCGGCCACACATGGGCAAACACAACACCGTCGACGTGAATTCGTCGCGGAGTTACATGCGGCCGGGGAACATGTACCCGGAGTACGACAAGTGGCTGGACGCCTATCGGTACTTCAACCATCCGGGCACCTTCGACGGGACGTTCACCGACAACAAGACGCCGTAGCGGGTTCTATAATTTTTTGCGCGTGCTGAGAGGCCGAAACGACACCGTTTCCGAACCGGCACTAAGTGGCTAGCCGGTGATTACTTGTCGTACGCTCTGGACCTGCAGACAGACAGATGGCCAACCCCGACATCTTACTCGAACAGGACCGGAT